>JBEAVZ010000505.1:0-24506 GCA_041160645.1 Acidobacteriota bacterium | reverse complement strand
ACTTTTCTGACATTCGCATTCACCTCCGCAAATTTTTATCGCTTATCTGGCAGGCGTGCCGCGCCGACGTCGGCCCGGGTGGCGCAGGTCAATCATCGAGGAGAATCACCTCGATCAGCTGACCGGCGTCGATCGTCGCGCAATCTTCCGGAACGACAAAGAGGGCGTTGGCATTCATAAAACCGACCAGGTCACCGGAACCGCTCCAACGAAGGGGTTCGATGAAGGCCTGACCGTCTCTGATGCTCAGTCGTCCCGGTTGATGGCTGCGCCGGGGTGGGGCGCCTTTGACGTTTGCGGTGCAGATGGCCCGAGTCCGCGGCAGTTCAAGCGCCGCCGTGCCCAGCATGCGCCGCAGCGCCGGGCGGGCAAAGAGAGCGAAGGCGACGGCGACCGAGACCGGATTACCGGGAAGACCAAAGATCAGCTTTTCTCCGTGGGTGGCAAAGACGGTCGGCTTGCCCGGATGCATGGCGACGCGCTCGAAATGGATCGCGGCTCCGAGTTGGCGCAGAGCAGGCTTGACCAGATCGTAATCACCCATTGAGACACCACCCGAGAGCAGAACCACCTCAGCCAGTTCGAGCGCTGCCTCGATTGTCCGGACGGTCGCGTCGAAGTCGTCGGTGACCACACCGGTGGAGACGACCTCCCCGCCAGCGGCCGCGACATACCCGGCAAGCGCCGAAGTGTTGGAGTCACGAATCTGCCCGAATGCCGGCACTTCATCGACCCGTACCAGTTCACTACCCGTCGAGATCAGCGCGACGCGCGGGCGGCGGGCGACGACAACCTCGGCATATCCAAAAGTGGCGAGAACCGCGGCCACCGCCGGGGTGATGGTCACACCGCCGGCGGCGATGGTGGCCCCGGACTGGACTTCGTGGGCCCGCAGCGTGATGTTGCGCCCCGCGGGTACCGGAGCGCGGAGAAGGATTGAACCGTCCGCTTCGACGTCGATCACCTCGATCCGCTCAACCGCATCGGCGCCCGGCGGCACAGCCGCGCCGGTCATGATGCGGACGGCCTCTCCGGCCTCGATCACTCCGCTGAAGCCGTTCCCTGCCGCCACCTCCCCCACCCCGGTCAACCGACAGGGTCGCGCCGGCGTCGCGCCAGTGGTCGAGGCCGACTGGAAAGCGTATCCGTCCATCCGGGCGCGATCGAATGGGGGGAGATCGAGATCGGCGATGATCGACTCCCGCAGCAGCCGACCAAAGGCGCGGTCGAGGCTGATCCGCTCCGGATCCAGCGTCGACGTTCTATTGATAACAATTGCCAGTGCTTCTTCAATCGGGAGCATGACGACCCTGGGCTGTGGCGGGCGAACGCCGCTGGGCAGAAACAGAAAGAGCCGCACAAGATGGCGGCTCAAGAACTGACTATTATTTATAAAAGCGGTTTAAAAAGCGGAAGACTGACCAGTTAGACTGAAAGTGCTCTGTTTGAGCCTCTGCCGGATAGTGCGACTGAGTCAGACAAGATGAAGGACTGGTCAGCACAAGAATTGAAGAGATGAGAATGGCGGAGCCGACGGGACTCGAACCCGCGACCTCCGACGTGACAGGCCGGCGTTCTAACCAACTGAACTACGACTCCGCATTGTCAAATCGAACAACTCTGTCTCCGGCACTATTGATTCTTAGCTCTTTGGGAGCACTCAATAGTTCCGCTGTCAAACAACCTGGTATAACTTTTAAATTCTAAATTCCTGGACAGGTTACTCACCCGGAGAATCGAAGGATTCAGACCAGCGAGACCAGTGGTGGATGGGCACGGAGGGACTCGAACCCCCAGCTTCCACCTTGTAAGGGTGGCTGTCTACCATTGACTTACATGCCCGAACCCTTTCCAAGAAAAGTGAATATACGTGCCGCAGAGATCCTTGTCAAGTACATAGTGTGAATAAGTGAGAAACGGCGCCAGGCATTTGCAGGGCAAGCGCATTTTAGTAGATAGAACCGCCAGAACCGATAGGCCACATCAGTCCTATCGGTCAGGAGCCTGAATATAAAACGCACTGGCCCTGAGGGCTTTTGCAAAGTCACACCAATCGTCATTGTTGCCCCGACACCACGCGTAGTCCTTCTGCTTGACCACCTCTCGCCAGTCTTACTTGGCCCACTTGGCCCCGCCTGTCCCACCGGCGCCGACAAGCAAAAAACGTCCTCGAAACAACCCTGGCAACAACCCTGGCAAGTGGCCAAGATCAGACTTATCTTCATTTGATAGTGCACAGCTGTCGTTCCCGGAAAGAGCCTCTCTCCACTCCCCACGAACTTCTGGTCGCGCTATACTCGATTTCGTCATGTTAAAACACGGACGACAACCAAGCGGGGCCCCTGTTCTCTGGGCAATTCTGGTCGGAGCATTGCTGCTTCTCGGGCCGGCGACCGGACCTGGTCACGCGCAGAGCGGGCCGGGGACGATCAGGATCGACACCGACCTGGTCTCGATAGATGTCAGCATCCGGCGGGAGAAAGCGAATGGGCGCCCCGCGGAGGCGACGGGCCCAGACCTGCCCCGCCTGACCGCCGAAGATTTCATCGTCCGCGAGGATGGCGTGCGGCAGCGGGTCGTCAGCTTCGCGGCGACGGAGGTTCCCTTCAACCTCGTGCTGCTGATCGACACCTCGGGAAGCACGCGGGAGGATCTCGATCTGATCCGCCGCGCGGCGCGCCGTTTTTTTGATGCGCTCCGCCCCGACGACCGCCTGGCGATCGTCCAGTTCAATCGGGAGGTTGAGCTGGTGCGTGATCTGACGGCCGACCGGGCCCGCCTCGAGCAAGGGCTCGCGCTGCTCCAATCGGGGACCGGGACGTCATTCTATGACGCGCTGCAGTTGACGATCGAGGATGTTCTGGGTCGGGTGGCGGGGCGGAAGGTGATCGTCGTCCTGACCGATGGCGTCGACTCCTACGGGTCGCAGACCTGGGAGAAGATACTGCCCATCGTTGAGGCCGGGGGCACGACGATCCACGCACTGCGGCTGGAGACGGAGGCCTTTACCAGGGCGGGGATGATCCGGGACTGCCGGGATCCCTCCCATTTCGAATTCTCCGCCAAGCAGTTGCGGAAGTACCAGACCGGGTCGGGGCGTGACGGCTCGTGGGCGCGGCCCGCCGCCCACTGCCGACTCAGCGCGACTGAACGCACGGAGATCAATCGACACCTCTACGAGACGGCAGAGCGCGAACTCGACCTGCTGGCTGGTCAGACGGACGGACGCGTCTTCCCGGTGGAGAGGCTGACCGAACTCGAAGAGGCCTACCTGGAGATCGCCAGCGGCCTGCGAAACGTCTACACCCTCTCCTACTATCCCACCAATGAGCGGCACGATGGCCGGTGGCGTCGCCTGCAGGTCGAGGTTCGGCCCCGTGATCGGTTCGGAGCTGGACTGAAGGCCTCGACGCGCCCGGGGTATCGGGCGAAAAGTCCTTAATCTCCGGCCCCGGGCAATCTAATCTTTCGGCCATTTGAGCGGTACTACTTCTGCCTGGCGATGATCAGGGCGGCAAACTTCTTGTAGGATGCCTCCGGGACGATCTGCCGGCTGACCAGTTCATTCTTGGCCTTGTAGGGGCGGCCCTTGATGATCTTGTCGGCATAGGACTCACCGACCCCCGGGAGCGCGACCAGTTTCTCGCGCGCACAGCTGTTGATATCGAGCAGTTCGGCCTTGGCGGCCGCGGGCTTCTGCCCGGCCGCGAGGAGGTTGTGGCCCGCAGTGACGACGAGTACGGAGAGGAGAAGCGGAGCGAAGAGGCGACTGGTCAGATTCTTCATGGAACTATCCCTTCCTGTCTTGAAGTGGTTGAATTGAATCACCGGAGAGCACCGGATCGAAGAGGGTGAACTTCTCATCCTCGACGAGCGGACCAGTAATGGCGAAGATCTCGTGGAGCCGGGGATCAGCGCCGAGAGCCCGCCAGCGGGCCTCGAAGTCGGCGAGCGACTCAAACTCGAAGAGTTCGAGATACTCCTGGGCGTCGCCAACGAGCGAGCGCCAGATGCCCCGAAAGTTGAGACCGTGGGCCTGGATGAGCGGCAGGGTCTGTTCAGCGAAGACCCGCTCATAGGTGGCCACGTGATGGGCACGAAGCCGGTAAGAGACCTTGAAAAGAACCATGATCAGGACCCGCTTCCCTGCTTCTCGATATACTTCTCGACGGCCTCGGCAAAGATGTCGATGTCGCGCACGGTCGTGTAGACGTTTGGAGTGATGCGCAGCCCCCTGAACTCATCGTGAATGATGAGGGTGGTAATAATGCGGTGGTTCTGCTCGAGATGGATCGAGAGCTTGGCGAGATCGATTCCCTCGACATCGAAGAGCGTCAACCCGCACGATTGGCGCGGGTCATAACTGGTCAGAATCTTCACCCGCGGATTGACCTCGAGGCGCTTGGCCCAGCGGTGGAAGAGGTAACGGAGGCGGGCGGCCTTCCGCTCCGCGCCGATCCCCTCGTAGAAGTCGAGCGCTTCGTTGATCGCGAGGGCGTTGGCGGACGGGTGGGTCCCGATCTCTTCGAACTTGCGGATATTGGCGTCATTGCGCTCTTCAGAGGCCATGAGGGCCCAGACCTGGGGGATCTTCTCCTTCCGCACATAGAGCATGCCGGTTCCGAACGGGGCAGTCAGCCATTTGTGGAGACTGGTGCCGTAATAGTCGCAGTCGAGATCGGCGTGCTTGAACGGAAAGTGGGCATAGGCGTGGGCGCCATCGACGATCGCCTCGATCCCCCGCGAGCGGGCCAGCTCGCAGAGCTGCCTGACCGGATAGATCTGGCCACTGAGGTTGGTGATGTGGCAGAAATGCATGACCTTTGTGCGGGGCGTGAGGTGACGAGCGAAGATGTCGACGATCTCCTCCGGCCGCTGCAGCTTGATGGGAATCGAAATCTGCCTGAGGACGATGCCGTCCCGGCGGGCCCGCTGGCGCCACGCGGTGATCATGCGCGGATAGTCCTGATTGGTCGTCAGGACCTCATCGCCAGCCTTCAGATTGAGTCCAAGCTGGCAGTTCTCGAGCGACTCACTTGCATTGCGGGTGATGGCAATCTCTTCCGGATCGCACCCGAAGTTGCGGGCGAGCCGGCGCCGGACACTCTCGATCCCCGGATCGAGGATCCGCCACATCGAATAGGTTGGGGCGTGGTTCGAGTACTCAAGGTAACGGCGCATCGCCTCCTGGACGATCCGCGGCGAGGGCGAGACTCCGCCATTATTGAGATTGATCAGGGTTCGGTCGACGGTAAAGGCCCGCTGGATCTCGAGCCAGAAGTCCTCATCCTGAGCCGCCTCCTCAGCCGTCTTGCCGGAGACGTAGCGAACCGCATCGAGGGCGTGGGCCAATCCCTTCTCATCGAAGCTCGCCGCAATCAGGCTCCCCGCCGCACCGCGGGCTGTCCCACGCAGAAAAGATCTTCTCGTGACCATTGATCGTCCTCCTTCACTTCTCTCTTCAGTTTGTGCCATTCAGCCAGCTTTGACGGAGCGCCCGCTGAGCCGGTGTGACCACTTCGAGATCGACGATCTGGCCGTTGACCAGTCGCAATCCCGCCTGCCGGAGCGAGGCATCGTAATCGAGCTCGGTCGTTCCCGTCACATAGCGGGCAAAGAATTCGCTGAAGCTGCGGCCGGCGACCTGAGCGGCGACCGCGGCGAAATCCTCATTCGTATAACCGCGTCCGCGCCGATGGAAGTCCTGCTCGAGCTTGCGCATGACATCGTCGAGACTCTTCCGGTTGCCGGTCGCGCCACGGATCTCGAGATCGAGCAGGAGCCCAAGGATCTCACCCTTGCCATAGTAGTTGACGGTGAAGCGGCCATAATTCGAGCCGCCACCATAAGTCAGCCAGGTCACCGTACTCGCGTCCGAGACCGAGACCCAGTGCCGGGCCTCATTGGCCTGCAACTGGCGGATGTTCCCAGCCATGCCGCGAAGATACTCTTCATCGGTCAGCAGGCCGGCCCGCCGCGCGTGGAGATCGCCGTAGTAGCTGGTGATTCCCTCGGCCACCCAGAGCTCCCGAATGTACTGCTCCTTGCTGTAGTCATAGGGCAGCAGCCCCGCGGGTCGAATCCGTTTCACATTCCAGCTGTGGAAGTGCTCATGCGAGGTCACCCCAACCAGGGCGCGGGGGTCGGCGGGCATCGACCCGAGCATGACGTTGGTCGAATTTTCGTGCTCGAGCGCTCCACCTCCCCGTCCGCCAATAACATAGAGAACCCAGTATTCGTCGTATGGCAGTCCGCCAAACATCCGCCCCTGCGACTCGATGATCCGGCTCACATACTCCTTCAGCTTCGCGGCATTCTCCGGACTCACCTGCCCTTTCGGATCGACAACGATCTGGATCGGCTTGCCAAGAGCCGTCGTCGTGAATTGATCGAAATCACCAAGTATGGTCGGGGCGTCGACCAGCTGGTCAAAGTCCCGGGCGAGATAGACGTGCTTGCCGGCTCCTCTCTTCAGACCGGTCGCCACGCGCCAATGGTCAGGAATCTCGAAGGTCAGCGTCGCGGGAGTGTCGGTCGTGTGGCCGGGGACGTAGAAAAAGATGTTTGTCCCCAGAAAAAAGCCCCGCTGGGGGGTCAACTCAGCTCCATTGACGGCCAGGTTGTTGGCGTAATAGTCATACTCGACCGTCAGCGTCCGGGCGCCCTCCGTCTCGATCCGGTAGGTCTGCTTGTCGAGCGCGCGCAATGGCAGGCGTCGCCCGTTGACGTGGGCCTGCAACTTGACGAGATTGGACGCATAGGGGCGGATCGTGTACCAGCCGGGAGTCCACGAGGGCAGGGCCAGGTCGAGGGTCCTCCCCGTCACTCCGGTCGCCTCGATGGTCACGTGATAGAGATGGTTGGGCGCATCGGCAACCTTCATCCGGTAATCGAGGCGCGGTCCATTCTGGGCCGCCACGCTCAGCGTGAACAACAATGTCTGGAAGACCGCCAGATAGACGAAACGACCAATAATCCTGTACTTCATCATATATCTCCCGAGAGGAACTGCAGGCAATCTTTGAGGCTTCACCGGGCCAGTCTCAGCATCGTTGGCCTGCCTGAAACAAGTAAGAGTGGTTGACCATCTTCCACCACGAGACTAAACCAGTCCCCACCAGCGGCAATATGACTGAACTCATTGTCAGCCCATTGTCTGCAGATGCCGGCGATAGTACTATGGCCACTCATGATCGGCAAGAACAGTCCGGCCACCTCCGCCGGGCCTGAACTGATCCAGGCCCGCACGATCCTCACCCCTACTGGCGGCTACCTGCACGGGTATACCCACTCTCTCAATGCCTATCTTGGCTGCGCGTTTGGCAGAGGCTCCTGCCCGTTCTGCTATGTCAGGGCCATGCCTGTCCAACGTTTCGCCGGACGGCCCTGGGGAAGCTGGCTGAAGGCCAAGATCAACGCTCCGGAGCTGCTCGAACGCGAACTGAATCGGACGCGCCTCAACAGAGCCTTCGGCGCCCTGCGCATTTTCATGAGTTCATCGACCGACCCGTACCAGGGTGCGGAAGCGCGACTGCAGATCACTCGGCAATTGTTGTCCATCCTCGCCCGGAGCGGCAACTTCGGTCGGCTCGTCATTCAGACCCGCTCACCGCTCGTCGAACGGGATCTCGACCTGCTGGAACTTCTCGGTCCCCGCGTCACCGTCAGCCTGACCATCGAGACCAACCGTGAAGAGATCCGCCGGGCGATCACCCCGACCTCCCCATCCATTCCGCGTCGCCTGCGCACCCTCGAAAAGCTCGGTCAGGCTGGCATCTCCACTCAGGCGGCCCTCAGTCCACTGCTGCCCTGTGACCCACCTTACTTCGCCGAACTGATCGCCGCTGTAACTTCGCGGGCAACTGTCGATACCCTGATCGACGGTGACGGAACCGCCGGCCGGCGAAGCCGCGCGCTCGGCATGCCGGCGATACTCAAATCCCTCGGCTATCCGGAGTGGTTCGATAACTCACCCTCCCAGCAGATGCTCCAGCTTCTCCGTGATCGGCTGGGCCCTGAGAATGTGGGTTTCAGCACGGTGGGATTCAACGCCCTCTGAAAGAAATCACCCGCCCCGGTGCGGCTGGAGACGCCTGTTTCCGGAGTAACATCGACTACAATTCTTTTGATTAAAAAAATTCAACATTGCCATTTCAATGAAATTTTTATACGATACGGCTTGATGAAGATTTAACCAGGTTTCGTTCTTCAAGGTTGAAAAATAGTCGGTACCGGTGCGAACTGCCTTACGCTTCAACTGGCAGATCCAACCTGCCGTGGTTGTTTTTTTACTCGGAATGTTACTGGCCTTCATCGGCACCTACTCACTAGCGTCAACGGTGATGCGCCGTCAGTTCTTATTGAGGCTTGCGCGATCGATGGTTAGAGAGCGGGATAATCAGAAACCTTAGAAGCAGATTTGTTCGTTGTTTTGTCATTCTTGACGATTGCACCAGCCGGAGACCGTTTCCGCAGCCAGCCAGCCTGCTTCCATCACCGCAAAGGATATACACATGTCAGTTCGTTTGTATGTTGGTAACCTTCCGTTCAGTGTCACGGAACAGGATCTCGAGCAGCTCTTCAGCCAGTCCGGGCAGGTTGATTCAGCTAACGTGGTGACCGACCGCGACACTGGTCGTTCACGTGGCTTCGGTTTCGTCGAGATGGAGACGCAGGAAGCAGCCAACGCGGCTATCGACGCGCTCAATGGCTACGAGCTCTCCGGCCGGGCCCTGACGGTCAACGAGGCGCGTCCGAAGGAGAGCCGTCCCTCGCGTGGCGGCTTTGGCGGCGGCGGCGGCGGCGGCCGTGATCGTGGTGGCCGGGGCGGCGGTGGCAATCGCTACTAACCCACACTCGATGCCAATTCCGGCACAGACAGGGCCCCTTGCCAGTTCAGGTCAGGGGCCCAAACTATTTGGCGACAAGAATCCCGACCAGATGTATTTGCCCGGTGATATTTGTCCGGATATATTGTGAAGTTATGAACGAACTAGCCTCGATTATCGCGAATCTCCGCCGGGAATATGTCTCCGAGCCCCTGACCGAGGAGTCGGTGAATACTGATCCAATTGCCCAGTTCAGGTACTGGTTCGACGAGACTCTGCGGGCGGAGCAGCCGGATCCGGAGGCGATGACGCTCTCGACGGCGACGCGTGACGGAGCGGTTTCAGCGCGGATCGTGCTTTTGAAAGGATTCGATGCCGATGGCTTTGTCTTCTTCACCAACTACCAGAGCCGGAAGGGGCGTGAACTGATCGATAATCCGGCGGCAGCGCTGACATTCTACTGGCACACGCTCAATCGGCAGGTGCGGATCGAAGGGAGGGCAGAGCAGGTCAGCCGGGCCGAATCTGAGGAGTACTTTGCGACGCGGCCACGGGGAAGCCAGAGCGGCGCCTGGACCTCCCCGCAGAGTGAGGAGATTCCTGATCGGGAGACCCTCGTCCGCAAGCTGGCCGAGATCGAAACCCGTTTTGGCACGGAGCCGATCCCCTGCCCACTCTTCTGGGGAGGATTCCGCATCCGACCGCACTTCTTCGAATTCTGGCAGGGGCGCGAGAGCCGTCTCCACGACCGGATCATCTACAAGAGAGAGGCGTGGCCGCACGATGCCGGGGAGCCAGAGCCCGCGCACCGCTGGCGGATCTCCCGCCTCGCCCCCTAAATTGCCTGGCCTGACCGGATCAGGCAGTCAAGAGACCCTGCACCTGTCGGACAACTCGTTCGACCTCCGCCTCATCGGCGAGGGCAATCATGAAAAAGTTGTAGCCTTCGCTGATGCAGATGACGCCGTTGGCAAAGAACCAGATTCCATTGAGCAATGGATTGCCCCCCAGGAGCAGACTGACCGGCAGTCCGGTGACCGTGGCCCCGGAGAAGGCGGCGCCAATCATCGTCGCGCCAGCCGCGACACTGAAGGCGCCCAGAAGTGGGGCGCCAACATACTTGGTCATCTTCTGCTGAAAGACCAGCCGCTCCCGCTCAGCTTCATCGAGTTGTCCCTCGGCCAGCAATGACTCCTGTTTCTGCAGATACTCCTGGTACCGCCGGGTCAGCTTTCGCAGTCCAACGACGGGCAACGCGCTATGAAAGAGCCAGTGTCCGCCCGTCCCGGAGCCGAGCATGGTCACCCCGAGAGACTGGATCGAACTTCCGGCCCGGACCCCGGCAATCAGCGAGAGGGTGACGACGGCGGCCTTCCCGGGATTGTCGCGCATCCACTGCCGGGCCCGGGCATAGACGTCGGTCAGAGCGCTCACGGTTCCGGCAGCTCCGGCGGTGCGGGCGGTGAAATCGTAGGCCTGTTCCGCCCGCTCATAGTAGCCCCGCGCCGCCCCAAAGATCTCCCGGGCGGTCTCCTCGGCGGCCCGCGCGGCCTCTTCAACCTTGACCTGGGCGGCCTTCTCCTTCAGATTCTCCGTCACCCGATACTGTTCATCGATCCTCGTGAACTGCTCCCGCGCGGCTTCGGTGGCCGCATTGACGCCCTCCTCGATCTTCGTCCGCACCTCGTACTTCTCGTCGATCTCCTGCGCCTTCCGCTTTGCCGCTTCCCTGATCTGATCGAACATGTTTCCAGCCATCTTCCTGTCCCCTCTTTCGACGTTAGTCCGTCTTCTCCCACCCAAGTCTCACACCAGCACCCGGCGCTGGCTCAGCCGCACCCAATCTGACGGCACAATGATTACGAACCATCACGACGCCTGGTTCCATTCATCTTAGCACGCCCTGCCGGTGCCCGGATGAAGATCACTTCTCCTGTTCCCACTTCCCCTCCCCAGCTGCATCTCAATTTTCTAATTGACAACTCACGCCGCGGTTATCTATCCTCATACTTAGTGTACAGAACACACTAAGATTTCAATCGGCTACGGCAGGGGGATAAGGGAAGAATGGGTGAGGGACGAATGCGGGGATTGGCAACAGACCTCTATCAACTGACCATGGCGGCCGGATACTTGGCGAATGGGAAGACGGGCGAGGCGACCTTCGAATTGTTTGTGCGTCGCTTGCCGCCGCGCCGGTCGTGGTTACTGGCCGCGGGGTTGGAGCAGGCCCTGGAGTACCTGCGGGATCTGAGCTTTGATGGTCATGAAATAGACTATCTGCGGCAGGTGCCGATGCTGGCGCGGGTGGGCGAGCCATTCTTCGAGTATTTGCGGGAGCTGCGGTTCACGGGGGAGGTCTGGGCAGTTCCGGAGGGGACACCGGTCTTTGCCGGGGAGCCGATCCTGCGGGTGACGGGGCCGTTGATTGAGGCGCAGATTGCCGAGACCTATCTGCTCTCGACGATCAATTTTCAGACGCTGATTGCGACCAAGGCGGCGCGGATCGTTGGGGCGGCCCGTGGTCGCTCGATCGTCGAGTTCGGAGCGCGGCGTTGTCATGGTTTTGGAGCAGCGTTGCTGGCGGCGCGGGCGGCCTTCATTGGCGGATGTATCGGGACTTCGAATGTCGAAGCGGGGTATCGATATGGATTGCCGGTCTTTGGGACGGCGGCCCATTCATTTACGCAGGCCTTTGATGAGGAGGCGGAGGCGTTTCGGGCCTTCTACCAGCTCTTCGGTGATCAGACCACGCTGCTGCTCGACACATACGACACGATCACCGCCGCCCATCTGGCGACCGAGTTTGGGAGCCGTCTGCGAGGGGTGCGCCTGGACAGTGGAGATCTCGATCGGTTGTCGAGGGAGGTGCGGTCGATCCTCGATCAGGCGGGAATGGAGAAGACGACGATCATGGCGAGTGGCGATCTGAACGAGGATCGGATCGACGAGCTGATTGGCGGAGGGGCGCCGATCGATATTTTTGGTGTGGGGACGGAACTCTCGACGTCACGGGACGAGCCGGCGCTGGGTGGAGTTTACAAGCTGGTCGAGATGACGCGGAACAGTCAGCTCGTTCCGAAGATGAAGCTGAGTCGGGACAAGGCGACTTATCCAAACCGAAAGCAGATCTGGCGGAGACAGGGCGCGGACGGCCATTTCGCTGGAGATCTGATTGGGCTGGCGGAGGAGGCGGCGGCGGGGGCGCCGCTGTTGGAGCGGGTGATGGTCGGAGGCAAAGAATGCCGACCGGTCCCCACACTTCCGGAGATTCAGGACTATGCCCGGGAGCAGATCGAGCGGATTCCGGCCGGGGTAAGAGCGCTGGCCGATCCGACCGTCTATCCGGTCAGTTATAGTGAACAGCTTGAGGCGGCGCAGGCCACGCTGCGCCGGGAACTTGAACGGCAGCACTGACCAGCGAGCCTCATCCGGCCAATCTGTTTGGCCAGGGCGGAGAGACCGATGATCTTTTTCGATATCGATACCCAGAACGATTTCATGAAAGCCGATGGTGCCCTCTATGTGCCGGAGGCGGAGCGCATTCATGCCAATCTGGCCACGCTGCTGCGGGCGGCGGAGAAGGCCGGAGTGACGACCATCTCGACGCGTTGTGCGCATGAACCTGGAGATCCGGAGTTTGACCTCTTCCCTCCCCACTGTCTGGAGGGGACACCGGGAGCGGAGCGGCTCTTTGGCGAGCTGCCCAACCTGCCGCGGCAGGAAGTGGCCGTCGCCGCCGCGGCGGAGCCGGGGGCGCGACTGCGGACGGGAACGCACTATGTGGTGCGCAAGAAGGTCTTCGATCTCTTCTCAAACGGCTGGCTGGAGGGGCTGCGGAGCGCCGGAGTCTTCCGTGGCGAGGAGTGTGTCGTCTTCGGCGTGGCCACTGATTACTGCGTCCGGGCCTGCGTGCTTGGACTCGTGGAGGCTGGGGCGCGGGTTCGGGTGGTGAGCGATGCGATCAGTGGCGTCGCGGCAGAGAGCACCTCCGCGACGCTGGGCGACTGGCTGAAGGCTGGAGTCGAAATGACAACGACAAGCGGAATCCTGACCGAGTTGGAAATGGCAAAGAGATGAAAGAAGAGAGCGAGTACCCTCGTCCAGCCGTGACCGTCGATCTGGTCATCTTCACGATTGCTGAAGATGACCTGAAAGTGCTGCTGATCAAGCGCGGTGGAGAGCCTTTTCTGGGCAAGTGGGCCCTTCCGGGCGGATTCGTCGGGATCGACGAATCCCTCGAGACGGCGGCCGCCCGTGAGCTGCAGGAAGAGGCGGGCGTGACCAATATCTACCTGGAGCAGCTCTACACCTTTGGCGAACCGGGTCGTGATCCGCGGGGCCGGGTGATCAGTGTCGCCTACTTTGCGCTGATCGATGCGGAGCAGCAGCGCATCGTCGCCTCATCCGACGCAACCGATGCCCAGTGGTATTCAGTCTTTGACCGCCGGCTTGGTGCTAAACTGGCCTTCGACCACCGCAAGATCCTCGACTACGCCGTCTGGCGACTACGCAACAAGATCGAATGGACCACCGTTGGCTACGAACTGCTGCCCAAGAAGTTTACCCTCTCCGAGCTGCAGCGAGTCTATGAGATCATTCTGCAACGCCCGGTCGACAAGCGTAACTTTCGTAAGAAGGTGATCGGTCAGGGACGTATTCGCGAGCTGAACGAGACGCGGAGTGATGGCGCCCATCGCCCGGCCCGCCTCTACTCTTTCCGCAAGGGATGATCCGGAACGCTGCCCGCGCCAATTCCTAGTGTCGGTATGCGAAGATGAGAACAATCAGCCCAACGACGATCCGGTAACCGACAAAGATGGTCGTCGAATTGTGGCGCAGGTAGTTGAGCAGGAAGGCGATGCTTGCGTAACCTACGAGGGCGGAGACGATCGTCGCCACGAAGAGGTTGAGCATACTGGTCTCGTTGAGGATCAGCAGCGCCTCGCGCAGCTCGAGAATGCCACTGGCGGCAATCGCCGGGATCGAGAGGAGAAAGGAGAACCGCGCGGCCGACTCCCTGCTCAGGCCGGCAAGGAGGGCGCCGGTGATCGTCGTTCCCGAGCGGGAAGAGCCGGGAATGAGGGCGAAGACCTGGGCAGAGCCAATGACCAGCGCTTCACGAAGACCGATCTGTTCCAGCTCCTTGCGCTGGCGACCAATCCGCTCGGCAAACCAGAGCAGCACGGCCCAGACGATGAGGCTCGTCCCGATCAGGTAGAGATTCTTGGTCAGCTCGCCTTCGATCAGCTGGCGGGTCAGCAGCCCAACAACGCCGATCGGCAGGGTTCCGATGATGATCAACCACCCCATCCGTGACGATTGCCGTGAGACGCTGCCGCGATCACCCTTCAACCAGTTGAAAGTTCCCTTGATGAATCCGAGACTGATCCCCAGAATATCGGCAAAAAAATAGACCACGACGGCAAAGAGCGTCCCAAGCTGCATCACGGCGACAAACGCGGTAATCTGCTGGGGAGTCATGACCTGATCGAGCCCCATCAGCTTTTCGGCGAGAATGAGATGGCCGCTGCTGCTGACGGGGATGAATTCGGTCAACCCCTGGATGATCCCGAGGATGATAGCCTGGAGCAGATTCATCGGCTTACCTGACCCGCTTGAGGAACCAGCGGTCGAGCTCATCGATCGCGACGCGCTCCTGGGCCATCGAGTCACGATGGCGGACGGTCACGGTCTGGTCTTCGAGTGACTGGAAGTCGACGGTGACGCAGAAAGGCGTACCGATCTCATCCTGCCGGCGGTAGAGCTTGCCGATTCCGGCGGAATCATCATAGATGGTGCGCAGAACCGGCTGGAGGTCACGCTTGATCTGGCGGGCCACCTCGACGATGCGTGGCTCATTCTTCTTGAGCGGGAAGACGGCGACCTTGATCGGGGCCAGCTGCGGGTGGAGCCGGAGCACGACGCGGGTGTACTCGTCGGTCAGCTTGCCGACGACCTGGCGAACCTTCTTGAGCAGCTCGATCTTGTCGGCGCCAGGAAGGGCGCAGGCCTCTTCGACACCGAGGAGTGTCTGGGGGAGTCCCTCGACGGCCGCGTCGAGGGCGGTCGCGATCGATGCGAGCTGGGCGCCGGTCGGTCCATCGACCTTTGCCTCGGCCTTCTGGGCGGCCTTTTCCGCCTCGGCAATCTTCTTGTCGATACTCTTGCGCGCCGCGGCAACCGCTTCGCGGAGCGGGGTCAGCTCCGCGGGTTTGGGCTCTCCAACCACCTCTTCATCGTAGGCTTCGCAGAGGAAGGCCAGCGTGGCGCGGGTCGCCCCGGCCGACGGCTCGATCACATACGGGATGTAACGGGCGCCCTTCTTCCCACTCGCCGGATCGACGTACTGGTCATCAAAGTAGTCGAGCTTGGTAGTGCTGTCCTGATTGGGACGGAGCTTGAGCCGGGTCAGATCTTCTTCCGGAATATCCTTGCTGTGCGCGGTCAGATCGTAGTCCTGCCGATTGGCGACGCCTTCAAGTTCACTGAAACCGAGCGAGCCCGGGAAGAGATACTCGATATCGACCGTCGCCTTGGCGTAGTGGGCCAGCTCGTCGCTGGTCTGCTCACGCTTGCGCAGCCGCTCGGCGGCCAGCCCGAGGTTGACATACCAGTTGAAGCGCTGCTCAACCCACTCGGAGTGGAGCTCGACATCGTTCTTCTCACCCGGCTGGAGATACTGCGGCGGCTTGCAGAAGAACTCGATCTCCATCTGCTCGAACTCGCGGGTGCGAAAGGTGAAGTTGCCCGGAGTAATCTCGTTGCGAAAGGCTTTGCCGATCTGCGCGACCCCAAAGGGCAGCTTGCGCCGGGTCGTCTGCTGGACATTCTGGAAGTTGACAAAGATGCCCTGTGCCGTCTCCGGACGCAGATAGGCGATGTTCTCGTCACTCTCAACCGGCCCGACCGTCGTCTTGAACATCAGATTGAAGTTGCGCGGCTCGGTCAGATTGGTCGAACCGCAGCTGCCGCATTTGCCATCGATCAGATGATCGGCCCGGCTCCGCTTGCCACACTCCCGGCAATCAACCAATGGATCCGAGAAGGTCGCCTCGTGACCGGAATAGCGCCAGACGAGGCGGTTCATGAGGATTGCCGCGTCGAGCCCTTCCATGTCATCACGGTCATAGACTACCGCACGCCACCAGGCGCGCATGACGTTGTTCTTCAGCTCGACGCCCAGCGGACCGTAGTCCCAGGTCGAGCCGATGCCGCCATAGACCTCCGAGTTCGCAAAAATGAAACCACGTCGCTTGCACAAGCTGACGATCTTTTCCATGCTCGAAGCAGCCATAACCTTTGAAGTCGTCCTTCCGTAAATCCGTCAAAAATTCCGCCGTCGGCCAACAGGGGCAGAGTTTAGCAAAGAAAGGTCAATTAAGGCAAAAATTTATCCCGTCCCGTCCGCCGTGGCACGGTCCGCGCGGCGCTGATCAGCCGGCGGTGCGCGTTCGCCAGGCCATCAGACGGCGCAGGGCGAGGGCGATTCCGGTCCAGACCAGGAAGATCGTCCCGAGGGTCACGATTCCGGCAATGGTCTGTCCAACCACCCCCAGAACCTCCCCCGTATGCGTAAAGCGAAGGATCGTCCGGAAGCGGCGTCCGGGGCCAAAGCTGGTAAAAGGCTCCCACTTGAGAACCTCGCCGGTCTGCCGATTGAGGGTCAGATTGGCCTTCTTCTGGGGCTCGCCGCCCATGCCGTGATCGATGGCAAAGGTGAGGGGGGCGTCATCGGTCGCCGGCAACCGCAGATTGATGGTCTTCCAGCCCGGCGTGAACTCAGCCGCGCGGGCGAAGAGGTCGTTGATCCCCTTGGTCGAGATCTCCGGAGCGGCTCCACGACCCGGGGCCGGTGGCCCGGCCGGGCGGGGCGGCGCTGGCGGAGGCGGCGCTTCACCGCCGATGCGGTAGGCCAGATTGCTCGCCCAGGGGTAAGAGATGACCGTCGCCGAGATGACGACCAGGAAGAGCGGCGCCATCGACCAGAAACCAATCACATTGTGCCAGTTGAAATCACGCGCCTTGGCGGGCAGGCGACGGCGAAACCAGATCACATTCTTGATCTGCGCCCAGGTCAGCTGCCGGGGGAACCAGAGATAGAGTCCACTGACCACAATAAAGAGAAAGGCCAGATTACAAGCGCCAGTGATCGCCTTCGCCGTGGCCCGTCCTGGTCCTTCGACCCCGAGCCAGCGGTGCCAGTCGGTGATTCGACCAAAGAGCTTGCGGATGCCGGGAGCGCCATCACCAAGGATCTGACCAGTGTAAGGGTTGGCGTAGAGAGTCTTGCCGCCGGAAATCGAGAGGGCAACTGGGGCCGTCGGCGCTGCGCGCACCGTCACAGCAACCGGTGTTGCCCCCGCTGCGCCGCGAACCTGCGCGACCAGCTCTTCGATCGGCAACCTTGTCCCATCAGCCGGGGGACGAATATCGTAATGGCGGGTGTCAGCCCAGAAGAGGAACTGTTTCTCGTAAGTGAGCAGCACTCCGGTCACCGACATGGTCAGGATGACCAGACCGGCGCCCACTCCACAGATGAGATGTGACCAGAAGAGAATCTTTCGAAATGTTTTCATTTGGGCAAGCCCCCCAACCCATTTTATGACGACCGACCAACACCCCCGCCGTGGGCGATGCCAGTATATGCCAGAATGTGCCAGTATATGTTTGAGCTGTTGAAGCGGCAATACTTGGCGGGATTGGAAAGAATTATGGAGACGAGGGGGATTGGGACTCGCCGCTGGTCCGCTTCACGCGTCCTGACCGCGACGGGAGCGCGTCCGACTCTGTTTTTGACCCAGCCCACCCTGTCTCTCGTCGACAAAAACTGGAAGCCCGCGAGGTGAGAGTCGATAGACTAGAACCGCAGTCTTACGCCACCCCAGATTCCCCGGGGAGCGCCCGGAGCGAGAAAGGTCGAATGAATGAGCGGATACTCGTCATCATCGACCGGCGCAAACGGGCGGGAGACGAAGACCCCATTGGCGTCAAAGCCCGCCGGCCCAAGCTGGGCCGCCGTCGAATAGCGCTGGTTGAAGAGATTGCTCACCCGGGCGTGCAGCTCGAGATGGCGAGTGATGCGCCAGCGGGCTCCCAGCTGTGAAACATTGAAGGCGGGGGAGTACCCCTGACCAAGGTAGTACCGGCCATCCGGTTCGTGCAGGTTGTTCTCGTTGCCGCGGGCGATCGCGCGCGACTGAGCCTGGAGGCCATAGTTGAGCGTCAGGCGCGAGGTAAGCTGAAGATCGGCGAAGACCTTGTAGAGATGGCGCGGGATGAGCGGGATGCGCGCCCCGGGAGCAATGGCGATCGCCCCTTCCAGCCCTGGCCCCTCGCCATTGTTTGAACTGTTGCTCTCGCCATTGACCAGCTCCGGACTGGCAAAGGTGGCGTCAAGCAGCGTGTAGCTGTTTCCAAGAACCATCCGCCAGACACGGGCACTCAGCTCCGCCTCGACACCCTGCCGGGCCGTGCGGCCAAAATTGCGAAAGTACCCGAAACCAGTCTGCTGCGAGGCGACAAAAAGAATGTCGTTCCGATTGGTGGCCCGGAAAGCGCCCAGATTCCAGTTCAGACGCCCCTCCGCGCTGCTGCGGATCCCCGCTTCAAAGGTGCGGGTGATAACCTGGGCCAGTGGCGGATCGCCAGCCATCGCGTTCGGGAGCTTGCACGGAACAGCCGGGTCGGCGCAGCCAAGCTCGACCGAGGTCGGGGCCCGATTGCCTTCGGCATAGGAAAAATAGAGGCTGACGAGCGAGGTGGGGCGGTAGGTAAGACCTACCGATGGATTGAGCCGTGCGAAATGGTGCAGCCCGTCGAGCGAACCAGGCACGGGAATCGGCCCGTTCGAAGGATTAATGCGGTCACTATTCTCGATCGTCGTCCGGTTGTACCGCCCGGCCAGCGTCAGCGCCCAGCGATTGCCGACCGACAAGGTATCCGTGGCAAAGAGACTGAAGGTCCGCACCAGGCCGTGGAGATCGACCCGCGTGTCATATGGCGCCCCATCCGCCGTCCCACCCGTCACCCCATCGGCAAAGGAGTCGACTCCAACCACCCCCCGGTCAGGGGTCAGGTAGCCGAGCTGACTCGTCTGCTGAAAATCGAGAACGCTGTGATCGAGCGTGCTCCCAAGCGTCACCTGATTGCGATTTCCCTTCAGCCATCCAAACCAGGTCAGCTGGCCGGAGAAACCGTAGTTATACTGCTTACCCATCGAGCGGTTGATGAGCCCGTTGCACTTCTCGGCTGGCTCATCGCGCTGGAGCGACTGGGCAATGCAGCGCCAGAACGGGAATGGCGTCGTCGCCGGAGTGGGATTGGTCGCCGGCACGTTACGATAACCAGCGGCGAGCAGGGCGGCGCGATCGTCGTCACTCAGCGCGTAAAGGGATTGATCGAGCGACTCCTCGTTGATGTCACCATTGAGAGTCGCGGTCCGGATCGAGCGGTACCAGCCATTCCCGGCCAGAACCAGGCTCGGACTGAGGGCGTGGCGAAGATTGAGCGCCAGAAAAGGGGCCCGATTCCTGGTCAGATCTGGTTTTGTATAGATGCTGCGATAGTCACGCTCGAGCAATCGCTGCTCCTGCAGTCCATTCCCGATCAGCGAGTTATTGGCGAATCCGAGGGTCAGTCCGATGGAACTCCTCTCGCGCTGCCAGCCGAGCTTGCTGAAGAGCTGCCGCACGTTCGAGGGCGAGTCGGTCCGCCATCCATCTTCAAAGAAATGGCTCGTGGCGAGATACCAGTGGAAGCCGCTGCGGGTGGCCCCGCCATGCTCGAAGTCGCCCGTCAGGCGTCCGAAACTGCCTCCGCCAATATTGATCGACGTTCCCGGATGGCTCTGCCCATCCTTGGTGCGGAGGACCAGTGCCCCACCGAGGGTGTTGAGCCCGAAGATCGGGTTCGATCCCGGCAGCATCGTCACTTCGGAGATGACCTGGCGCGGCAGGAGATCCCAGCTGACCACGTCGCCAAAAGGCTGGTTGAAGCGGACCCCGTCCAGGTAGACGGAGATTCCCTGGGGGGTTCCGAGAAGTGGTGAGGCCGTATAGCCGCGATAGTTGAGGTCGGCCTGGAAGGGATTGCCCTGAATCTCGTTCAGATTGACGCTTCCGGTGCGCCGCCCCAGAAAGTCGAAGAGACTGTAAGCCAGGCTGGAATCGATATCTCCGGCAGTCGCCCCCTGCACCGGTGGAGCAATCTCCCAGTCCTCGAGCTCTGAACCGGGAAGCGGGGTGGCCGTGGTGACCTGGACATCGAAGGCGAGGGCGCCGACCCGCAGCGTGACCCGTTCTTTGATCGTCGCCCCGGGCGGCAGGTCGATGATCAATGACTGATTGGAAAAACCCTGCCGCTCGACTTCGACGCGGTATCGTCCCGACGACAAAGGCGCGATCGTCACCGCCCCATCTGTCCCCGTAGTCAAACGCTGCGTGGATCCTGTCGCCAGACTGACCAGGCGAACATTGGCAACAAGGCCACCATCGTCGGCATCGGTCACCGTCAGCCGGATTGAACCCGTCTGGGCACCAACCGTCGTCCCGACGAGAAGCAGCAGCACGATTGCAAGGTAAAGCCTCATTATTGATTCGATCCTCCCGGATTTTCTCTCAAGAAGATCAATATACAATAGAGCACCGGATGCTCACAACGATTCGCTTATCATCGTCAAGAATCGCGTGGTGACCACGCTGGAAGCAGATTCTGTGCCTGGTGTTGATCGAATGGAGAGTTGTCACTATGGAGGTATGGGTCAGGACGACCACTCTCCACTTCATAGATGAAGCTTCGACCCGATTCAGACATCGCCCCCGCCAGCCAGTCAGCAACCACATCAATTTTGCGGAGACGGGTGGAATCCATTTCTAAATGGAAGTATCATCGGAAATTTCCGGAGCCCCCCGACTATTCGCGCCTTGCCAATGAGCGGTGAAGCGTCGGGCCGGTCTCCGCTGACGCATTGAATGAATGGTGCCGTCAGTAATCCGAAAGAGTGGGAGCAAAGATTACCCGCGTATGACACTTCAAGAACAGCTCAGCTACCTGACCAAGGGCGCCGTCGACGTCATTCCGCAGGAGGAACTGGCGAAGAAACTCGAGCGCGCCGCCGCCAAAGGAACCCGACTGCGGATCAAGGCTGGTTTCGACCCGACGGCGCCGGATCTTCACCTCGGGCACACGGTGCTGATCCGCAAGATGCGCCACTTCCAGCAGCTTGGCCATGACGTGATCTTCCTGATCGGTGACTTTACCGCCCTGATTGGCGATCCGACTGGAAGGAACACGACGCGGCCACCACTGACGCGCGAACAGATCAATGCGAATGCCGAGACCTACAAGGAGCAGATCTTCAAGCTGCTCGATCCGGAGAAGACGATCATCGACTTCAACGCGAAGTGGATGAACGCCTTCACCCCCGAGGAGTTCATCCGGCTGACCGCCAAGGTCACGGTCGCCCAGATGATGGAGCGCGACGATTTCGCCAAGCGCTTTGCGGGTGGCATTCCGATCAGCGTCCACGAGATGCTCTACCCACTCGTTCAGGGCTACGATTCCGTCGCCCTTCGCGCTGATGTCGAACTGGGTGGAACCGACCAGAAGTTCAACCTGCTCATGGCCCGTGAGATCCAGCGGGCCTATGGTGTTGAGCCGCAGATGATCATGACGACCCCGCTGCTCGAAGGGCTCGACGGGGTGAACAAGATGTCGAAGAGCCTCAACAACTACATCGGAATCACTGAATCGGCCGACGATATCTACGGCAAGGCAATGTCGATCTCCGATGAGCTGATGTGGCGCTACTACGATCTGGTCACCGATCTGACCCCAACCGAGATTGCCCGGTTGAAGAGCGATGTCGAGAGTGGCGCGGCCCATCCGCGCGATCTGAAATCGAACCTGGCCAAGAAGATCGTCGCCGACTTCCACAGCCGTGAAGCAGCCGGGCAGGCCGAGGCGGAGTTCATTCGCCGCTTCCGTGAACACCAGGCGCCGACCGAGGTGAAGACCTTCGCGCTGACACCAAGCGGGGCGACGATGCGGATCGCTGATCTGCTGGTGGCGACGGCGATGGCCCCGTCGAAGGCCGAAGCCCGTCGGCTCGTCTCCCAGGGTGGGGTGCGGCTGAATGGCGAGCGAATCGGTGAGGCGACGACGGAGATCGACACCACTGCCGGGCGTGAATTCCAGCTGCAGGTCGGGAAGCTCAATTTTCTCCGCGTGGTCGTCAGTTAGGTCGACTGCTATGTCCTGTTGTGCTGTGGTTAAGCCGCCACAGATGAGGGCTACCCGCCGATGCGGATGCCCGCCTGGCCAGCTTGACCGTGGCCGTGGAGCCACTTATAATCACGAACTCGTTGCGTAGTAGTCAGGGGACGTGGCGGAATTGGTAGACGCGCGGGTCTCAAAAACCCGTTACCGAAAGGTAGTGTGGGTTCGATTCCCACCATCCCCATCATTGATCGGGCAAGTGCGGCTGTTGGTCTGGATGAGGCTGATGAGCGGGTGAGACCCGTGAGGCAGGTAAGTCATCCGGGCCATCAGCTTTGTGTTTACCGGAGTAATTGAATCTATTTGTTGTCCTTCCTGACTACCCTAGCTCCCCCTAATCGCAATCGCCACCTGATAGTCCTGAAATACCGAGTTAGCCTCGGCAACCCACTCCGCACCCCGCACGAGCATCGCCGTCGAGATCACCTCACAGACGCTCGGTGACGGCCCGATTGCCGCCGCGGCGAGCGCTCTCTCGACCGGCTGACCGGTGGCCGGGTCGATGACGTGGCCATACTCGCGCCCGCCAGCCTGAATTTTTCGGCCGTGAATAGCCGAGACAGAGAGCGCCTGATCGTGAAGCTCGATCGTCTCTGGCGGCAATGGAGCCTGGAGTCTGATCGGCCAGGGGGTCGATCCAACAACGGCCACGGAGCTGGTCCCGCCATGGAGAAGTCCTTTAGTCACCCCATATTCGCGGAGTATCCCGACGGCGCGCTCGATCGCATAACCCTTGCCATAGCCGCCCAAATCTATCTCCACGCCGGGGCGATCGAAACCAATCGTAAAGTTCTCGGGATCAAAGTTTAGGTGGGCGCAGCCGGTCACGGCGCGGGCTGCCTCGATCTCCTCAGACGTGGGGAGTTGCGCCCTCTGACCAGCCGCACGCCAGAGGCGGACCAGCGGACCAACCGTGACCTCAAAGGCTCCACCAGTCAGGATGGAGAAGCGAGAGCAGTCCGCGAGCAAGCGGAAGAGGGGTGGCGAGACGCGAACCGGCCGGTGGGCGGCGTGCCGGTTGAGCATGGAGATCTCACTGTCAGCACGATAGCGACTCAACTGCTCATCGACACGCTCGATTTCGCGGAGCGCCTCCTCCCCGGCCGCACGCAGGGCGACGCCATCCTCACCCTCGAGGATGAGTTCGAAGCGCGTCGCCATGGCGTGGAGAGAGAGGGCAATGTTCATCGGAGAGGGTCGCCGGGAGCCGGGCGGGACGCGACCCGACCGGCTCCGGAATTGGTGCAGCCAGGGAGTGAGACAATCAGACGATCCGGCGACGCTTCTCATCGAACCGGGCCATGCGTCCCTTGCGATAGGACTCCTCCGCCATCGAGACGACCGCCTGGACGCGGATGGCGAGCTCGATGTCGCAGTTTGGAGCCTTGTTGGCGCGCAGCGACTCGATGAAGTTCTTCTGGTGCTTCTGGTGGCTCTCGCCTGAATTGGCCGGCGTCTCATCCCGCGCCTCCAGTTCATCGACATAAGGCCGCTCCGGCACCACCTGCACCTTGCCGCCACCAAAGAGCAGATTGCCCTTCTGGCCGCGGATCATATCCTCGATTCCACGCTCATTGACCGTCGAACCGGCAACAAAGATCATCGCGCCACTCGGAAAATCGACGGTCATCATGGTCGTATCGGCAACCTCGCGCGTTTCACCATAACCCTGATCGGAATCGGTCAGGATTCCACCGTGGCAGGAGACGCTCTTCGGAAACTCATTGAGGTTCATGGCGAGGATCAGCGGGTGGAGGCGGTGCGGCCAGAGATCGCCGATGATTCCATTGCCATAATCCCAGTACTTCCGCCAGCGATAGAAGCGCTCGGCGCTGAAGGGAACGGGCTTGGCCGCCCCCAGCCAGAGCTTCCAGTCGATATTCTCCAGCGTCGCCTCGGGTTCGATCTTGTAGTTCCATTCACCCTTTGGATTGTTGCGGCAGTAGCTGCCCTGGGCCCAGAGAAGCTTGCCAAGCTTCCCTGACTGGACGATCTCGCGCGACTTGAGCCACTTCGGATCACTGCAGCCGTGTGAACCAACCTGCACCCAGCGTCCGGTCCGTTTCGCCGCGTCATAGACCTTGAAGGCCTCGGGCAAGGTCCGGGTCATCGGTTTTTCAACATAGATGTGTTTGCCGGCTTCGAGCGCCTCGATGGCCATCCGCGCGTGCCAGTGGTCGGGCGAGGCGATGACGACCACGTCGATATCCTTGTTCTCCAGCACGCGCTGGTACTCCCTGAAAGCCTGACTTTCCGGAATGCCTGCTTTGACCCGGCTCGCCTGGCGACGCTTCTCGAAGACGTCGCAGACGGCGACGACCTCGACGTTCTCCTCCTGGCGGACCGAGAAGTCCTGAATGATCGTCATGTGGCGAAACCCCATCCCTCCCTGCCCAATGA
>JBEAVZ010000245.1:0-2521 GCA_041160645.1 Acidobacteriota bacterium | reverse complement strand
ACCCAGTTCACCGTTGAGCGAGCGCCAGATACTGAGACGTGACATCTCGTCGAGCGAGAGGGCACTGAACCATTTGAGCGGATTGTCCTCATTCCGGTTGACCAGCTTCTCAAAGGACATCCGGTACTTGATCGTCGCATCGTGCAGAAAGGCGAGCAGATTCGGACGACAGCCGGGTTCGATCCGTTCGCACTCCGCCATGAGCGACTGCAGATTTGAAGAGAGGTTGAAGACTGTCCCATCACGCCATTGAAAGGTCACGGAGGGATCGACGGCGATCGGTTGGACATAGTCGGTGAAGACTCGCCCCGCCGCCTTGAAGAGATCTTCGAAGACCCACGGATAGTTGAGCAAAGAAGGACCGGTATCAAAGGTGAAACCGTCCCGGCAAAGTTGGTTGGCCCGTCCACCAACCTGTGAATTTGATTCGAGGATGGTCACCTCATAGCCAGCCAGACGGAGGTGGATTCCGGCGCTCAAACCACCGAGCCCTCCCCCGACGATGACGACTTCCCTGCTCTGATTGCTATTCATTGAAATTGTTGTCTCTCAGTCTTAGTGCTGATAATTGGCGAATACCTGGCGGACACCCCACCGGCGCCTCAGAGGCACCTGGCGAACATCCGGCCGGGAAGAGGCGCAGCAATCGCGCTCATTTCAAGGTTGCAGATAGGCTAGCGGCAGACGCCAGTACTTGCTGGCCGGCAGCACCTTGAACTTGGTCAGCATCGGGACACTCTCCCGGTGCAGGATGCCATTGGGATTGGCGGCGATCTGGCCGTTCAATTGTCGGTAGACATCGATACAGGCCTGGATGGCAACCCGACTATCAGGGTTGAAGGCGTCGAGACTGGCGTGGGAACGGGCGTAGTAGCCCTCAGTGATCGCCGTCAACCTGGTCAGGAGACGGTTGAGTCCGGGATGCTGAAACTGATTGGTGGCGTCGAGCGTTTCGATCCCCTCCTCGCGCAGCATATCGATCGGCAGGTAGACCCGCCCACGACGCTGATCCTCGGCGACGTCACGCAGAAAGTTGGTCAACTGGAGGGCAATTCCAAGATCGCGCGCGCTCTGGAGGGCGCGGGGAAAGTCGGCCGGAGTCGGCGCACCATAGACCCAGGCCAGAAAGTAGCCGACGACGATGGCGCTGCCATAGATATAAGACTCGATCAGGTCGTCAAGATCCCTGAAACCACGGGGCTCGATATCGAGGCGCATCGCCTCCAGAAAGGCCCGGTAATGCTCGTGCGGAATCCCCGTCCGCCGGACGACATCGGCAAATCCGGCGACAAAGCATGGAACGCCCATCCGGAGGGATTCGACCAGGGTCTGGCACTGGAGAGCCTTCTCGTAACCATCTGCCCACTGATCAAGAAGCGCCGTCCGCTCAGACTTGGTGATTGGAAAAGAGTCGACAATCTCATCCGGGTAGCGGACGGCAGCGTAGATCGCCTCAACCATCGCTCTTTTGACGGGCGGCAGAAACCGGGTGAC
The DNA here is from genome assembly GCA_041160645.1 of Acidobacteriota bacterium. Taxonomy (GTDB): domain Bacteria; phylum Acidobacteriota; class Blastocatellia; order RBC074; family RBC074; genus CAIOZW01. Next base: position 1,027 of record JBEAVZ010000245.1, on the reverse strand, counting down.
GATGAAGAAACTGGTGCTATAGGTTTTGAGTACCGTACGGGAACGACGCGCAACGATCTTCCACGCTCCAGCCTCACTTCCGGCGGCGAGGGCCGCGGCCCGGGTTCGATGGTCGAGATCTTCCCACTGCTGCCGGGTCCAGACCAGCGGCGCCGGACGGAGCTGCCCATTGGTGGTCGGGGCGGATCGATCAAGACTCTCCACACTGGTGGTTGAGGTCTCGGAAGTGACCTCGGTCGATGGCGACATATGACGAACCTCTATTCGTTGATTGAACGACGCATCCTGGCAACACGGTCGATATAGGCCGGGACATTAAACTTTCGTGCACAACCAGAGTATACCATGTAGCGGATCAGGCCAAAGACCTTGCGCTCCGGGCCCCAGGGGCGGTCGTGTTTTCCGCCAATCGCCCAGGAGATGCCCGTATACCCGTTGGGATCCCGCCCGTCCAACTGATACTTGTCATTCAACCAGACCGCGATCCGGAAGGCCTCCGCGGGGTCTGGAGTCCACTCGAGAATCTTCTTCGCCCAATACATACGCAGATAGCCGTGCATTCGCCCGCTGACGACCATCTCGAGCTGGGCCGCATTCCAGAGATGATCGTCCGTCTCCGCCAGTTCGAACTGTTCAGCGGTGTAGAGTCGCGGACGCTCGTCCCCGGCGTGGCGGCCGAGCGTCTCGACTGCCCAGGAATGGCACCCCTCGAGACGGTCATAGTTTGGATTATGCTTAACGAAATTGATGGCCAGCTCCCGCCTGACGATCAGCTCCTCGAGATAGGCCGTCCGGGCCGCTTCAGGAGCGCTCGCCCCCTGAACAGCCAGCGCAATGGTCAGAGGACTGATCTGCCCAAAGTGCAGGTAGGCCGAGAGCTCACTCGTCCCTGGCAGATGGGGCTGATTGCGATCCGTGTCGTAAGTGGCCAATCCATTCCCGATGAATGCCGCGAGACGGCTGAGGGCGGCCGCTGAACCTCCCCTCGCCATTGGCGCCGCGCTGACCGATCGATCGAGCGGGAGAT
>JBEAVZ010000183.1:0-6678 GCA_041160645.1 Acidobacteriota bacterium | reverse complement strand
ATGGTCCGCCGGGCAGGTTGGCAGTCTCGAGGGCGAGGGTCAGGGCAGATTGACAGAGAAAGTTGACCGTCGCCCGGTTGCCCGGATCGCCCTGGTCCGCGATCTTCCCCCGGATGGAGCGTCCGTCACTTGCCGTGGCCACCAGCTCGCAGCGGAACCAACCCTCGTCCATCGTCTTTACTGACGGTCCTTCGCCCGGTCGCGGCACGAAGCGCTTCAGCACGTTGCGGAATGGGCTGGCCATCAACCCGCCAAAGAGAGCTGTTCCAAGGCCAAGGATCCCCGCGCCAATGAACCCGGCACGTCCCGGAAACTTTGTATACTCCTGATAGTCAAAGTCCGCTCCGTAGCCTTCTCCAAACTCGTTGAAGAGAGCCGCGCTGCGGCGGACTACCCGGGTATTGATCGGGCCCATGACGAAGGGCGCCCCCCACGAGCCGATCGTACTGTTGTAATGGAGACCGACGGGATCGGTCGCTCCCGCCGCTCTGCCGTGGTCACTCGTCCCCTTTGGGTTGAGGAGGTATGGATTGGCTGCCTCGCGTGCCCGACCACTCTCGTAAAGATGAAAGGCCGTCGCCATCGTTCCTCCGTTGAGCCCGCCACGCATCTGGTGGTAGCCCGCCACCCGGTGACCATCGAGCCCATACTTCTGCTGCAGGCAGCGCACCATCAGAAATGTGCCGAGATCGGAAGGGATCGAATCGAAGCCACAGAAGGGAATGATTCTGGTTCCTGCGGCGGCCGCCCGTTGATGGTGACGGTCGATCAGCTCGCTCACCCAGACTGTCTCACCGGTAATGTCGACGTAGTGGGTGCGCTGATTGACGCAGGCCTCGACCAGCCCGTGGCCAAGTCGGGCATATGGCCCGGCTGTCGTCAGCACGACGCGCGTTCGTGCGGCGAGGGCCTCGAGCGCCGGCTGGTCGTGCGCTTCGGCGACGATGACCTCTGTTCCGCGCCATTTCTCACCCAACCGCTCGCGCACCGCCTCAAGCTTGGTCCGGTTGCGCCCGGCAATCGCCCAGCGCAGTTCTCCCGGCGCCAGTCGTCGGGCAAACCAGTCGACCGTCTGCTGGCCGGTAAACCCGCCGGCACCGTAGAGCACTACATCGAAATCTCTTTCAGCCATGTCTCGATCAGTCCTGATCTGTCAACAAGATATGTCAACAGACGTTTTGACAGGTGGAACCCGTAAGCCGGAAACTAGGCCGAGAGGGAATACCATGGAGAAAAAGACTACTGATATCCCGGCCGCACTCACCGGACTGCGCGTCCTCGACTTTTCGCACGCGCTCGCCGGGCCATATTGTACGCTCATTCTTGCCGAATACGGAGCGGAAGTATACAAAGTGGAATCTCCCGCCGGAGGTGATATGGGGCGGGGCTGGGGGCCGCCATTTCTCGGTGGTGAGTCGGCCTACTTTCTCGGTCTCAACCGCGGCAAGCTTGGCGTCTCGATCGATCTGAAGCGGCCCGAGGGCATCGCGCTCTGCCGCCAGCTCGTGGCCAAGGTCGATGTGCTGATCGAGAACTTCCGCCGCGGAACGATGGACCGCCTCGGGCTGGGCTATGCGGCCACGGCGGCGATCAATCAGCGTCTGATCTACTGTTCGATCTCCGGCTATGGACAGAATGGCCCGGCCGCCGATGAGGCGGCAATGGACCTGATTCTGCAGGCCTCGAGTGGGTTGATCAGCATGACCGGCACCGCGGATGGACAACAGGTTCGCAGCGGTTACTCGGTCGCCGATATCACCGCCGGCCTCTTCGCGACGATCGGGATTCTGATGGCTCTCCAGCATCGTACTCAAACTGGCCGGGGCCAGTTTGTCGACGTCTCGATGTTCGATTCGCTCATCTCGGCCATGAGCTCGAACTATGCGACCTTTCTCGGGTCGATGATCGATCCGCGGCCGATGGGGACATCGTTTCCGACGATCGCTCCTTATCGCTGCTATGCTGCCGCCGATCGAAGCTTTGCAATTGCGGCCGGAAGTGAAAGATTATGGCTGGCGCTCTGTGAGGCAATTGGCAGGTCTGATCTCTCCGCTCATCCGGACTATCGGACAAATTCGAAGCGGGTCGAGAATCGGCAGAGCCTCGACGCCCTGCTTGAAGAGATATTCCGGCAGCAACCAGCTGCCATCTGGATCGAGCGGCTGAATGCTGCCGGAATTCCGTGTGCGTTGGTGAGAACCTTCACCGAGGTCCTGCACGATCCGCAGTCGGCCGTACGGGACATGTTCCCAACCCTTGATCACCCTCGCGCAGGACGTCATCGCGTCACCGGCGCTCCGGTGAAATTCTCTCTCTCCCCAGGCCAGCATCACCTGGCCGCCCCTCTGCTTGGGCAACAGACCCGACGCGTCCTGAAGGACCTGCTGCACCTCGAGGATCCACAACTCGAAGACCTTTTCACCAGTGGAGTACTCCACGAACCCCCCGGTGAATGAGAAAGAAGAAAAAAAGCGGCGCCCCCAATGGGGTTTGGGGGGCGCCGTAAGTTCAAGGTAAACACACAATTGGAAACTCGCGTCTCCACTTGTATCGACGATTCAAAGAGCCCCTATTTGTCCTCTGTGCCATCTTTTTTTATCGAATGACAGATCCTGCCAGTTATTCTCATCCTCGCTTCATGCTTCTCATGCCTCTTCCAGGCGACTCAACTCTTCGATTCGGTTGAATGGCGGGTGCGGGCAGTCGAGTTTGCTGCATCGGCATCCCGGTTCGCGAATATTGGGCAGGATTATGCGTCTCAATAAACTGTATGGCGGCAGCCCAATTACGAGCTGTTCGTTCGGCACGGTTGGAGAGGAGAGTGGAGATGGTCGTGGATCAGAAGTCGAGAGAATTTGGCTGGTCTGGCGCGTCCCAGATCACCCAGCGCGCCCAGATCATGTGGATCGCTTGGTCGACCTGGGCCGTCCGGGCGTGGGGGATGTTCCTGCTGGCAGCGGTTCTCTTTCCCGTGCCGGTCGCCGCCGGCCTCCGGAATGGACAGAGGCAGGTCGCGGCGCTGGCGGAGCCACCGGCGCTGGTGCTGGGCTATGTGCTCGATGAGGAGTTGCTGACGATCACTTTGCACCGCCACGAGAAGCGGACTCGTCCCGGAAGACCGACCCGGCTGACAGAGCTGCGCCGCATTGAGATCCCCGGGGGACGGCGCGTCCTGGCCTCACTGGTGGCCGGTTTTCACCGCATGGTCGCGCAGCGTGATCCAGCCTATCCGCAGCTCGGACGAGTCCTCTTCGATACGCTCATCAAACCGGTAGCCGAAGATCTCGGCGGCTGTCGTCTTCTCTGCCTCATCCCCGACAATATTCTCTGGGATGTTCCGTTCCAGGCTCTTGTCGCGCCAGACGGGCGCCATTTGCTGGAACTCTTTCCGCTCTACTATGCTCCCTCACTGGCGCAGTTTGCCGATCTGTCCACGATCAGGAATGGCCGCGCCGGTCCGGGCTCGTTGCTCTCGATCGGCAATCCGGAACCGGGCGAGTCGATGCTGGCCAGACTCCGTCGGATCGATCGGCAGAGCCGCTTTGCGCCATTGCCGGAGGCGGAACTTGAAGCAAGGATCGTCTCGCGCCTCCACGGAATGCACCTCAGTCAGGTTCTGATCGGGAGAGAGGCGACGGAAGGCGCGGTGAAGCGGCTCGCCCCCGGGCGGCATATCCTCCATTTTGCGACCCATGGAGTGCTCGATGATCGGAACCCTCTACGATCTTACCTCCTGCTGGCCGACTCGGAGAGCGAGCCCGCGGAGGATGGTCTGCTCGAGGCCCGCGAGATCATGGAACTCGATCTGCAGGCCGAGCTGGCGATTCTGTCGGCCTGTGAAACGGCGCGTGGTTGGATTGGTGGTGGCCAGGGACTGATCGGCTTGAGTGGCGCTTTTCTCCGCGCCGGATGTCGGACGGTGGTCGTCACCCAGTGGAAGGTCGATTCGCGCCGGACGGCCGAGCTGGTGGTCAATTTCTACCAGTGGTTGAAGTCCGGTCCAACGGGCAAGGCCGAGGCCCTTACCCGCGCGGCGCGAGAGATGATGCGCCATCCCCCAACCCGCCATCCCCACTTTTGGGCGGCGATGATTATCGTGGGGACGAACCAGTAAACAAAAAAAGAGCGGCACCACCATTCGCTCTTCACGAGTGGCGTGCCGCACGCAAATCTCACACATTCTGGAAGCGCCTGCTTCCACTTCTATAGACGCTGCGCCAGGCCGCTTTTTGTCTTTGTTTAAAAAAATCCTCTTTCGGCTGACCAAATTTCTTTGGGCCAATACGCCGGCAACCGATCCCTATGACAGGATTCGCGCAAACCAGCCGGCGCCAAGCTGGCAGATGATCGCGCCGACGATCGTCATCGAGAGTCCCCAGATGAAGAGTTGATTGAAGAGCCGTCGCGAATCGTCCTGATTCTTGACCGCGGCGACGCACATCGCTCCAAGCGTCGAGAGTGGGGAAACGTCGACGAGCGCGGATCCGACATTGATGCTCAGCGCCAGCGCGAGTGGATCACCTCCGCCGATCTGTTGAATGAGATTGGGAATGGTTGGAAGAAAGGCGGGCAGGACGACTCCGGAGGTGCTGCTGTAGGTCGAGATGATCGCCGTGATGAGAGCCATGACGCCGTTGACGGTGCCCGGCGTGGCCAGCTGGGCGAGGAGCGTCGTAAAGAGGTCGAGACCTCCGGTCTTCTCCATCAGCGCGATCAGCGTGGCCACTCCCGTCACCATGAGCACGACATTCCAGGGGACGAGTCTGATTGCCGCGCCTTCGCTGGTCGCTCGCAAGAGGATCAGCAGGGCGGTGGCGATAAACGTGCTCAGGCCGAGCGAGAGCTTGAAGAAGACCACTCCAATGATCCAGAGTCCGATCACGCCAATCGTCAGCCAGTGCGATCGCTCGATTCGTGGGCGGTCCACCGGCGCCGCTTCTCCGGCTTCACCGGTCAGCTTGAGCCCGCCGAAGAGCAGGAAGGCGACTCCGGAGACAAATGCATGGGCGAGAAGGTTGGCGAGGAAGACCCGCCACTCGTGTCCGCCAAGGCCGATTGCAGCCATCCGGCTGTTGGCAATCACGCCCACCGAGCTGACTGGTGAGAGGTTCCCGGCATTGGCTCCGTTGGTGACCATCAGCGCGATCAGTAACCAGGGAAGGCGGGCCCGTTCGCCGATCGCCATGGCGAGGGGGATGATGAGAGCGACGCTGGAGATCGACCCGGGGCCGACCATCGAGAGCAGCGTGGCGATGAGGAAGAAGAGGAGCGGCAGCGCCCAGCGTCTCCCGCGGGCGAGGCGGATCGCGTGGGCAGCCAGCACCTTCAGGGTTCCATTCTCTTCGGCGCAGGCAAAGAGGAGGGTTACTCCCGTGATTGTCAGCAGGAGCGAGACCGGAAAGCCCGCCATGACCGCCTCAGCGCTCATCCCGGCAAAGTAGACGCCGATCAGCCAGGCCAGTCCAAGGGCCACCAGACCAACATTCACCCGCGAGACCATCGAGAGGATGATCGCCGCGAGAAGCGCGATGAGCGACAGCAATGCAGCATTCATAATCAATTGGAAGAGGCCTGGAGCCGTCGAGCCTCGCCCGGCCCGTTGCTCATTGCTCCACCGCCGGGAGCAGGTGTTTCTGGACTTTACCCATCGCGTTGCGCGGCAGAGCTTCGACCCGTACGAACGCCCGGGGCACCTTAAATGAAGCGAGAGCCCGGCGGCAGGTCTCCTCCAGGGCCGCGGAGTCGATTGGCTCAGCGGTGACCAGGTAGGCGACCGGCACCTCGCCCCGTCGCTCATCCGGCTGGCCGCAGACGACGACGTCCCGAACTCCGGGGTGTTCGAGAAGCAGCTCCTCGATCTCGCGTGGGTAGATGTTGAAGCCGCCAGAGATGATCAGGTCAGTCCGGCGTCCGCGCAGCGTATAGTATCCGTCGACCGAGCGCTCGGCCAGATCGCCGGTCCGAAACCAGCCACCCGGCAGAAAGGCCTCGGTGGTCGCTTCGGGCCGCCGCCAATAACCGGAGAAGAGGTTTGGACCGCGGACCAGCAGTTCACCAACCGTCTCATCCCCCAGATCGTGGCCTTCACTGTCAACGATCCGCACCGAGATACCCGGCAGAGGAAAGCCGACGCTTCCCGGACGCCGTTCTCCCTCGTACGGATTGCTGATGTTCATGAGAGTTTCGCTCATCCCGTACCGTTCGAGAATCGTATGGCCGAACTTCTCCCGGAAGGCAGTCAGCACGTGGGCTGGCAGCGGCGCCGAGCCGGAAACGAAGAGCCGCATCCGTGGTCCGATCCGACAGGCGATCTCATCCGGCATCTCGAGCATTCGCACATAGACGGTCGGCACGCCAAAAAAGAGGGTTGGCTGAAACTCCTCGCACAGCTGCGGGGCGCGGCGGATGTCGAAACGCTCGACCAGCCGCATCAGGGTTCCCCCGATCAGCCAGGTCATCACCCCATTGCCGAGACCGTGGACGTGGAAGAGCGGCAGCACCGCCAGATAGCGATCCTCGCGGCTGATCCGCCAGCAGGTGAGCAGGTTGAGGGCGTTGGTGGCGAAGTTGTGGTGGGTCAGGACTGCTCCCTTGGCCCGCCCGGTCGTTCCCGAGGTGTAGACGATCGCCGCCGGCGTGTCGCCATCGAGCTGTACGCGGATCCGCGGCCCGCTGGTC
>JBEAVZ010000129.1:0-3184 GCA_041160645.1 Acidobacteriota bacterium | reverse complement strand
GGTCAGCTGCAGCGCGTGATAGTTCGACGAGTTGCCGCTCGAATAGAGCGGAGTGATGCTCGTAAACTGCGGATATGGACGCAGCAACTGCCCCCGCGCGATCTTCGGGAAGGCGAAGAATCCGCTCGTCCCCAGACCGAAGAAGGGGTTGTCGACCTGCTGGTTGAGCTGCGAACCAAGGGAGAGATACTTCGGATCGAGCTGGTTGAGGTCAAGGCCACCCTCGCCATTGCGCGAGAGCTGCCGTCCGCGCGTCCCGACATAGGCGATCTCGAACGACATCTGCCAGGGCAGCTGCCGCTGGACGTTGAGGTTCCACTGCTGACTCCACGGCGTGACCGTATCCTGCAACACCGACTGAAGATTGGCCCCCACCTGGGTCAGCAGACCATCCGCCGCCCCCGGCAGCCCACGGAATCCAAGCGGATAGGGGTTGCGCAGCAGGTTGGCCGGGGTGATGCCGTCGGTCGTCGTGATCCACGGATACTCAGTCCGGAAACCGAACGGGCCGACCGTTCCCTGCGCCGCCTGATTCGAGGGCCCAAAAATATGCGAATATCCAGCCCGCACCACCGTCTTTTCATTGACCTGGTAAGCCAGTCCAAGTCGCGGGGCGAGGTTGTTCAGATCCTTGATGTACTGATGGCGCGGTGTTCCATTGACCCCGACAAAGACCACTCCACCCTTCAGCGTCGGAATCCCCGGCACCTTGCCCGTCAATGGCGAAACGGCATTCGGATCGAAGTAGTTCATCCGGTTGTACCGCTCGGTACGCGGTGTATCATAGTCGTACCGCACCCCAAGATTGAGGGTCAGCTTGCTCGTCACCCGCCAGTCATCCTGGAAGTAGGCCGCATTGTAGAAGCTCTGCGAGGCGACGTTCTTCCAGCCCTGGATCAGCGTGTTGCCACTGGTTCCCGTTCCCAGCAGGAACGACGCAAAGCCCAGACCAGCCGCGCTGCTTGCCGCATTCGGATTCGGTCCCTGCGTAAAGCCTGCGCCGAAGTTGAAGGTCCCGGCATTGCGCGCCTCCCAGACGTTGACGCGGATCATCCGAATCTCACCACCAAACTTGAGGTTGTGATTGCCCTTCGTCTTCGTGATCGTCGCCACGAACGGATAGCTCATGAAGGCGTTGTAACGATGGTCGTTCCCGCCCAGACTGGTCATCCCCGACACGCCAAAGGCTGGAAACATCTGCCGGTCGACCACGCTGTCGATCGCGGCCGGCAACCCCAGACTCGACGGCTTGAAGCCGAGCCCCTGGTTCGAAAAGACAAAGAGCGTTCGCGAGAAACCCAGCCGCGCCGTCAGCACCGTCGAGGCATTGAGCGTGTTGGTATACTCAGCCACGACATTACGAACCCGATTCTCCTGAATGATCCGCCCCTCAGCGATCGTCAACTCATCCGGGAATGACTGCAATGGGACGTCGTCGGTGTAGCGGTGCGAGTAACGGGCAAAGAAGGTCTGCTTGTCCGAAATGCGGTGGTCGATCCGAAAGTCGTAGTTGTCCAGATTCAGCTGGGTCGAACCGCTCGCCGCATAGTTGTTCGCCCGCGTGTTGGTGTCTCCCGGCAGGTTCGGCAGCGGGAAGTATTTCATGACATTGAGCGCCACCGGATCCATCAGATTGGTCGGGATCTTGTTGTCCGCGAACTGATCGCGAATGAAGCCTGATCCACTCGGATTGGCCCGGGTGGTGAAGGGATTGAAGATCCTGATCAAGGCCCCGGCCTGGTTGAAGGTCTGCGAAAAATCGCCCTGCCGCTGCTGGAGCGTCGGCACTGTCGTCAGCCGCGTCGCAAAACTGCGCGCCCGCAGGCCTTCATATGATCCCATGAAGAAGGTCTTGTCCTTGATGATTGGCCCCGTCGCGTGGCCACCAAACTGGCTCCGCTTGAAACTGCCCAGCTTCGCGCCGCGCCGGTTGTCGAAGAAGTTGTTGGCATCAAAGACCGAGTTGCGCAAAAACTCATAGGCGCTGCCGTGGAACTGGTTGGTTCCCGACTTGAAGACAACGTTGAGGACACTCCCGAGGCTCCGCCCGAACTCGGCCGGATAGGTCGCGCCCATCACCTTGAACTCCTGAATCGCGTCGACTGAGGGAAAGACCGAGATTCCGGTAAACCCATTGACCGTCGGAAATGACGCCGTCACTCCGTCGATCACCGTATCCATCATCGTCGGCCGGGCTCCATTGACCGAGTAACTGAGCGAGTTGTAGTTGTTTCCGATTCCGCCCGCCACTCCCGGCGTCAGATAGATGAGCGAATAGACGTTGCGTGTGTTGAGGGGCAGATCGAGAATGCGCCGGTTGTCGACCACCTTGCCAAGCACCGAACTGGTCGTCTCGAGCACCGGCGCCTGCGTCGTCACCTCGATCGTCTCGGTCACCGCGCCGACTTCGAGCGCGAAATCGACCATCAAAACCTGCTGAATCTGCAGTTTGATCCCGGTGCGCACCGCGCGGCGAAAACCTTCGACCCGCGCCTCGACCCGGTAATCCCCAACGACCAGCGGCGGCGAGACATAATACCCTTCTCCATTCGCGACCACCGTCACCACTTTCCCGGTCTGTGTCTGAGTGATCGTGATCTCCGCATTCGGCACTACTTCACCATTCGCGTTTCTGACTGTGCCGGTAATGCCGCCGGTAAAGGACTGGGCCAGTGAGAAGGGGATCGCAACAAGTAAAAACAGAAGCAGCAGAAGGCTGCTCTCTACTCTTTTCATCATTTTTTAACTCTCCAATTGATAGACAATCAATAGCGATGTCTGGTAGCAAACCATTGCTGAAGATGGTTTTGGTGCAGTTCGGGCATCAAAATGACATTTAACATGGAATTAATCAATGGTGCCCGAAACTTTGTCGGAAGGTCGCGACGCCGGCCTGGCCACTGCGGCGGCGTCTCTTATTTGGTTGGGAGCTTGATCTCCGTCGGAATCACTCCGGCATACTTCAGCACCGAGGAGAGGACCTCGACGGCCCCGGAGGTGAGCAAAGTCGCGATCGCCGCGCTGATGGCCACGAGCAGGCTCGAGGCCCAGGCCGAGAGCGAGCTGAGGCGGTGGATCTCCAGCAGATCCGCGAATCTGTACCCGGCCTTGCGCAGGATCTCGTAATCGCCGGCCACCAGCCCGATCAGCATGCTCTGGACAAAGATCTGCAGCGCCCAGAAGC
>JBEAVZ010000106.1:0-3889 GCA_041160645.1 Acidobacteriota bacterium | reverse complement strand
GCGTCCGGTTAAGAGTCCAATTAACAGACCTCCCGAGGGTCAGGAATTCGTAGTCGTGGGAGGTGGCGTCTTCGGGAGCTGGACGGCCCTCTACCTGCAGGAACTGGGGGCGAGGGTGACGCTGGTCGAGGCATACGGGCCAGGAAATTCCCGCTCGAGTTCAGGCGGGGAGACCCGGCTTGTCAGGGTCGACTATGGGCGTGACGAACTCTACACCCGACTGGTGCTGCGTGCCCTGCCGCTCTGGAAGAGATGGCAGGAGGAGTGGGGAGCCGAGCTTCTGCTGCCTTCGGGACGACTGCTCATGGCCCGGACAGAGGGGATGGATGATCTGCGTCAACGCCAGTCGCGTCTGGCCGGATACGGGGTCAAAGTCGAGCTGCTCGGACACGACGAGCTGCGCTACCGCTGGCCCCAGATCAACCTCGAGGATATCGCCGGCGGCATTCACGATTCTGTCAGCTGCATCGTGCGTGCGCGCCACTCCTGTCAGGTGGTGGTTGAACAGTTCAAGCGACGCGGAGGCCGGGTGGTGATTGGCGAGGCCCGTCCAGCCGAGTCGGCAAATGGTCGACTCAATGCCTTGCTCATCAACGGGCGTGATCGCCTCCGGGCCGCAACTTATGTCTTTGCCTGTGGGCCCTGGCTGCGCAAACTCTTTCCGCAATTAATTGGGCCACGGCTGCGCACGCCCCGGCGTGATATCTTCTTTTTTGGTCTTCCCGCCGGTGACGACCGCTTCCACTGGCGACGAATGCCGAGCTGGGGATTTGGCGGACCATCCAATCTCCCCGGATTCAGCAACTGGTACGGATTCCCGGATGTCGATGAACGTGGACTGAAGGCCTGTCCAATCGACGACTCGAACCAGATGGATCCGGATACCGATGAGCGCATCGTCAGCGCCTGGCAGATGAAGCGTGCCCACGACTATATCAGCTGGCGCTTTCCCGCCCTGCGCCATCAACCGATCACAGAGACGCGGGTCTGCCAGACAGAGAACAGTATCGATGACAATTTTATTGTGACTCCTCATCCAGAGATGGAGAACGTCTGGATTGCTGGTGGTGGCTCGGGTCACGGATTCAAGCACGGCCCGGCCCTCGGTCAATATCTGGCGACACGGCTTCTCGGACAAGGAAGGGATCCGGAGTTTGATCAGGCCTTCACCCTCAAGGAGCGGACATTTTGAAACTGCTGTTGAAATCGACGATCCTGATGGTCGCCTGTCACGAGATTCGCCTTCACTGGCGAGACCGCACCCTGCCGATCGCGGTGGCCAGCCTGACGGTGCTGTTGCTCGTGGCTGGCCTGGTCACGCGCCAGAATCAGGCAGAGCGGGATGGGCAGCGCGCGTGGTACCAGTCACAGGTTCGGCGCAACTGGCTTGAACAGCCGGATCGCCATCCCCACCGCGCCTCACACTATGGCTATCTTGCCTTTCGCGCGCCTGGGGCCGCCTCATTCGTCGATCAGGGAGTCGAGGGATTTCTGGGCAATTCAATCTTCCTCGAAGCCCACCGTCAGAATACGGCCAACTTCAGCGAAGCGAACCTCTCCGGGGGGCTGATGCGGTTTGGCGTTCTCAGCCCGGCCCTGATCATTCTGTTGCTCACCCCTCTTGTCATCTTCTTTCTCGGTTATTCGATCGTCAGTGGGGAGCGTGAAGGGGGAACGCTGCAGCAGCTCTTCGCCCAGGGAGCGACCGGGCGCCAGATTCTGCTCGGAAAGAGTCTGGCGCTCTTCCTGATGGGCCTCGCCCTGATCCTGCCCGGGCTCTTGCCAATCATCTTTCGCTATCAGGCAAGCGATTCCGGCGGTGGATCCATCGTCACGCAGATTGGGTGGCGTCTGGCTGGATTGGCATTGGTCTATGTTGTCTACCTGCTCATCTGCTGTGTTGGGTGCGTCATCGTCTCGACGCTCAGCCGACGCTCGCGCAGCGCACTGCTCGTGCTGATTCTCTGCTGGGTCACCGGCGGCGTCTTTCTGCCGCGGGGCCTTGCCGCCGCGGGCGAGCGTCTGGCGACCCTCCCCTCGCGGGCCGAATTTGACGCCCGCCTCGAGCGGGAGATGGCGCAGCAGGGTGACAGCCATAATCCGGACGACCCACATTTCCGCCAACTGCGGGAGGAGACCCTCCGCCGCTACAACGTCACCCGGATCAATGACCTGCCCTTCAACTATGGGGCCTTCGTCATGCTCGAGAGCGAGAGAATCAGTTCGGAGATCTTCCGACGCCACTACCTCGAACTACTGGCGACCATCGAACGTCAGAACGACCTGGCGGTTCCCTTTGGACTCATCAATCCTTACCTCGCCGTCAGACCGATCTCAGCGGCCCTCGCGGGAAGCGATCACCACCATTTCGCAGCCTTTCAGCTCCAGGCCGAGCAGTTTCGTTATGAGATGATCCAGCAGTTGAATCGTCTCCATCTCGAGGAGATCCGCTATGAGAATGATCGTGCCCAACGCGTCAGCCGCGAGCACTGGGCCGATTTTCCGGAGTTTATGCATCATCCGCCCGGCTGGCGTGAGGTGCTTGCCACCATTCGACTGCCCCTCGGAGCTCTGGCAATCTGGCTGATCGGCGCACTGGCCCTGCTTCTCAAGCTGCGCCCGGAGAAGATTCGATGAACCTGACGACGATAATCGGCCTGGAATTGAAGCGGCTGCTGAGCAGCCCGGCCGTCATGGCCGGACTGGTCCTGATCCTTCTGGTTGGAATCTACGCGATCGACCAGGGATCCCGCACCATCGATCAGCAACGAAGAGTGCTCAGCGAATCACAGAGGATCGAGAATGAGCACTGGGAGCGAATGATTCAGCTGCACGCCAATCCGGATCCGCTCAACACTCTCTACTATCTCAACTTCTTCACGCGCCACGAACCATCGCGCTATGCCACGCTCTCGCTTGGTCTGCGTGACGTCAATCCATACAACCTGAAGATCCGCATCCTCTCGCTCGAAGGGCAGCTATATGACAGCGAACTGACCAATGCCGCAACCCGGGCCACCGGAAACTTCGACCTCGCCTTTCTGCTCGTCTTTCTCTATCCATTGCTCCTGATTGCGCTCCTCCACAATACGATCTCCGAGGACCGCGAGAATGGAACCTGGCCGATCGTGCGCTTTCAGGCGCAGCGGATCGAATGGCTGAGCGCAATTCGCCTTCTGCTGCGATTTGGACTGGTCCTCGCTGTCTGGTGGTTGACGCTGCTCATCGCCATCATCCGCCTCGACCTGCCGATCGATCGTCGTCTGCTGATGATCGGGCTGGGCTCGACGCTCTATCTGCTCTTCTGGTTCGGCCTCAGCGCGGCGCTGGCCACCAGCCGCCATTCATCAAACCGCATCGCCCTCCAACTCTTCAGCATCTGGCTCGCCCTGACCATCGTCATCCCGGGATCGATCAATCTTGCCCTCAACCGACTGCTTCCGGCTGGTGAGGCCTTCGAAGTGGTCATCCGACAGCGGGAGGGCTACCATCAGCAATGGGATGTCCCGAAGAGTGAGACCATGGCGCGCTTCTTCACCAGCTATCCCGAGTACGCCAGTTTTGTCGCGCCAGCCGACCGTTTCTCCTGGGGCTGGTACTATGCCGCCCAGCACATCGGGGACCTGGAAGCCGCACCGGCAGTGCGCGAACTCCGCCGCAAGCTCATCAGAAGAGCAGACTGGATCGAACGGACTGGCTGGCTCATCCCGAGTGTCAATCTGCAGATCCTCTTCAATCGAGTCGCACGAACCGACCTGGAGAGCCATCTGGGCTACCTCGACTCGGTGCGCAGCTATCACGAACAGCTGCGGCGGCGGCTCTATCCGGCGCTCATGAGTTCGGAGCCCGCCCGGATCGACTGGCCGGCACTCCCCAGACACTCCTATTC
>JBEAVZ010000056.1:0-4758 GCA_041160645.1 Acidobacteriota bacterium | reverse complement strand
CCTCAAAGACGTTCATCGCTGAGGACATCCCGGAACCACTCAGTCCGGTCACGATCATCAGTTGCGGTATCATCGACCTCTGGCTGCCCCTCTGTTGGTCAACGGTTGAATCTGCCGTCATCTCATGCCTCGACCAGACCGAAGTTGCCATCCTTGCGTTTGAAGATGATCGAGACGCGGCCATTGTCGATGTTCTGGAAGACCACGAATGGATCATTGACCTCGGCGAGGATGAGCGACGCCTCCTCAGCCGTCATCGGCTTGACCGGATGCTTGCGCGAACGAATGATGCGCGGCGCCGGGGCGTCCGGCTTAACCGGCGGCTCGGGGCTTGGCGCGACCTTGCTGGTCGACTTGGCGGCCTGTTTACGGTCGATGATCCGCCCCTTCAGCTTGACCGCCTGGGTCCGGATCTTCTCAATCGCCTGCGTCGACGCAATATACATATCGGTCGTGTCCGCCTTGCTCGTCAGGGCACGATCGTTCCAGTGGACGACGATCTCGGCCACGTGGCGATGATGCTTCTCGACGCTGAGGATGACGTGCGCCCGGGTGGCCTCGTGGAGAACGGTGTCGATCTTCCTGAACTGCTCGGTAATGTGCTTTTTGATGGCTGGTGAAACAGTAAAATTACGACCGGTAAAATCGATCTTCATTGGTAAGCTCCCTCTTCTGAACAGATCTGAAACATAGAGACAGGATCGTCTTTAACTGGCCAAATCTGGCTGGCCAAATCTGGCTGGCCAAATCCGGCTGGCCAAATCCGGCTGACCAGATCAGACAACCTGGCGTCGTTCACGCGACCCGGGAATCTTCATCTGGTCGCGGTACTTGGCGACCGTCCGCCGCGACAGCTTCTGGCCCTCATTGGCGAGCCGATCGGCAATCTGGTCATCGGTCAGCGGATTGCGCGCATCCTCGGCTTCGATCATCTTTTTGATCTTCAGCTTGATGATGCGTGTCGAGACCTCCTCGCCATCGTCGTTGGTCATTCCCTCCGTGAAGAAACGGCGCAGCTCGATCACCCCCTGGGGGGTGTGCGCATATTTGCCATTGACCACTCGCGAGACCGTTGAGAGGTGCATCCCGATATCCTCAGAGATATCCTTGAGCATCATCGGTTTGATATGTTCGACGCCATAGTCGAGAAAAGAGCGCTGGCGCTCGACGATCCGCTCACAGACCTTGTAGATGGTCTGCTTCCGGTGCTCGATATTTTTGAGCAGATCGACGGCCGAGCGGAAACGATCCCGAATGTAGTCCTTGGTCTCCTTCGAGGTCTCCTTGTTCTCCATCATCTGCCGGTACTGCCGGTTGATGCGCAGTTGGGGCAGGCCATCGTCATTGAAGCGGATGATGAAGTCCTCGTCGATCTTCTCGATGTAGACCTCCGGTTCGATGTACTGCGCGCTGCGTGGCGAGAACTTGCGACCGGGGTGCGGATCGAGCCGGCGAATCACCTTCAGCTCATCGACCAGCTCTTCGACCGGGAGGCCAAGTTCCTTGGCCAGCTCCGGCAATTTGTGGTGGTGCAATTTCTGGAAGCAGTCCCTGACGAGACGGCAGGCGAGACGCTGACCATAACCAAGATAGTCGAGCTGAATGAGCAGGCTCTCCTGGAGGTCCCGGGCCCCGACTCCGGTCGGATCGAGCTGCTGGACAATTCTGAGCCCCTCCTCGACGACGCTGAGGGACCAGGGACCGATGGTCGCGATCTCCTCGAGTCCGGCCTCGAGAAAGCCGTCATCATTCAGATTTCCAATGATCGCCTCGGCCGCGGAGTGGACTTCGGGGCGGGTCATGGTCATCCGCAACTGCCAGTTGAGGTGGTCGGCCAGGCTGCCCTCCGCCGACAGGAACTGGTCGAAGGAGGGCGACTCGCGCACCTCGGTCTCCCGCGTTCGGTACCCGGGATCGAGATACTCCTCGAAGGTCGTCCCAAAATCGATCTCTTCGAAGGAATCCCGCTCACCAATCTCTGGTTCACGGGTCTCGGCCACCTCGACCTGGCCATCCGCGACGGCCGGCGGCGCCTCCATCCCCCGCATCTCTGAGGCGAGAAAATCGGGCCGGTCCCCTTCTCCGCCAAAATCGTAGTCGCCGGACTCTCCAACCGCGCCAGCGCCATCCGCCATGCCGGCAAAGATCTCTCCGGACGCGAGCGCGGAGACGGGGGTATCACTGAAATCGACATTGGCCAGATCGGCGGAGACAGAGATCTCCTCGGGAGAGAGCTCCTCGAGAACCGGATTCTCGTTGAGCTGCTGGGTAACCAGATCATTCAGTTCCAGCTTGTTCATCTGGAGCATCTCGATGCGCTGCCGCAGTTGCGGAGTCAGGACGAGACGCTGCGCGAGATGTGTGCTGAGTGTTGGTTTGAATGACATAACCTTAAAATCCCAATCGATGGCCAGTGATCGTCGCTAATGGGTGGATGATTCCAACCAGACCATCACATCCGGAACTTTTCTCCGAGATAGACCCGCCGAACCTCCGGATCATCGGTCAACTCACGGGGAGTCCCCGCCCGGAAGAGTCTGCCCTCACTGATAATATAAGCTCGATCGGTAATCGCCAATGCCTCACGCACATTGTGGTCAGTGATCAGAATACCGATTCCCCGGTCCCGCAAGCGGGCAATGATGTGCTGCAGGTCTTCGATCGCAATCGGATCGATCCCGGCAAACGGTTCATCGAGAAGAATGTAGCGGGGGTCGATCGTCAGCATCCGGGCGATCTCGGTCCGGCGGCGCTCACCTCCGGAGAGGGCGTAACCGGGATTTTTGCGCACCTGCCAGAGACGAAACTCCTCGAGCAGCTCCTCGAGCCGCCGTTGACGCTCACGCGCATCGAGACGGAGGGTCTCGAGAATGGCCATGATGTTCTGCTCGACGGTCAGTTTCCGAAAGACCGAGGCCTCCTGCGGCAGATAGCTGAGGCCAAGCCGGGCCCGTTGATGAAGCGGCAGGCGGGTAATGTCGGTCTGACCAAGCCAGACCGCTCCCGCATCGGGCTCTTCCAGACCGACGACGAGATAGAAGGTGGTCGTCTTCCCCGCCCCATTCGGACCAAGCAGGCCGACGATCTCCCCCGGTTTGACCTCGATCGAGACATCATTGACGACGCAGCGTCGCCGGTATGACTTGGCCAACCCGACGGCACGCAGCGGACCGGTCAGAAATGGATCGGTCGGTTCGCGATCAGCCTCATTTTGCGCAAGCTCCGTCAACTCTTCTTTGCCTCTTTTCATCATCTGCCGGTCATCTTCCATCCCAACCCTATGGCCAAAACTGTGGCCAACCCCCTGGCCATCCTCCCGGCCAAAACCTGAGTGGAGGGCGCCCCTGCCCGCCGCAGATCACGCGGCCATTCAATGTCCGGAGATCAGCCAACCGCCCTCTCGCCGGGATAGTTATCGTTTAGAGATGCTCTCAAGTCTACGATAAGTTGGGCGTGACACCGAAACTTTTTGTCAATTGAAATTTCAGGGGCGGTGACCGGCTGAATCGATCAATAACCGACCCGTGCCATCACTTGATGCGGTGGGTGGTTCGGACACGCTTCCTGCCACCGGGCTCATCAGCCGCATCGAAGCGGCCATCACGCAGAGAGAGGGTCAACTGATCGCTGCTGGTCAGTACCTGCTGCAGTCGGTCCTCGAGAGTGGCCGGGCGGCCTGTCAGGCGGGCCTGCTCGTCCTTGAAATTGTAGAGAAGCCGCTCTCCTCTGGCGACGCGATCCGGCTGGGTGACCACGACCTGACCGGTAGCCACCATCTCGAGCAGGCGGTGCTCTTCATCCATCGTCGCTTCAGCGTTTGCCGCGTCGATGGTATCGGTTCCCTGCCTGATCCGGACCGATCCTTCGTAGAGGGTCTTTCGCGAACCATCGTTATAGCGTATCCGGTCAGCCGAGGCAAAGACTGGAACGATCTGCTTGCGCCCCTTCTCGACCTCGCGTTCAAGCTGATAGTAGGCCGACTGGGCGTTGCCAACCGCCAGCAGAATCCTCTCGCCGCGGTCGAGTTCGAGCTGATCGGCGCGCACAAACTCATTCTCCTGCCAGGCCCGGACATTGCCGGAATAGTTGGCTTTGCCGCCACTGACCGGGGCCCGGTTGGCCTCGCTGATTGGATGGCGAACGACCGCGCTGTCGGCGACCACGGTCACCGGAGCCTGCCGGTTGCGAAAAGGCGCCGCTCCGCCGGTCGACTCGCGGCTGAACCAGGTCGTCCGGACCTTGCCGCGGAGCAGACTCTCATTGTTCTCGAGGCGCACATCGATCTCATCCGCGTCGGTGCGGGCGGTGCTGTCCCAGAGTTGCGGCCGTCCGCGGAGGGTGACAAGCTGGGTCGCCGCTGTCCAGGTCGCCCGACTCGCGGTCGCGGTCCGGTCGGCTTCGGTGTAACGAACCGGGCCGTCCATGATCCCGTCGGCGAGGTCCTGGGTCTGCTCGTTGAAGTTTGCATTGAGCTTCCGACCGGTGAGAGTCTTCCTGGGGCGACGACTGGCCGGGACAAGCGGCTCGAAATCTCCGACCACCTGTCCGTCGGCCTGGAATCTGAGGATGCGGTTGCCTGTCTCGGCAAAGAAGAGAATGAACTGCTCAGCCCGCAGCCGCTTCCGCTCCGCGGCCGGGGTGACGACGCGCGGAGTGACGGTCAGCAGGGCCTCGCCCCGCGCGGTGATCTGCGAGAAGCTCTCGCCATCGTCGCGGTAGAGCGCCTGGACCGCATTGGCCTCGACGATCCGCTCGGAG
>JBEAVZ010000041.1:0-9329 GCA_041160645.1 Acidobacteriota bacterium | reverse complement strand
TGGGCCAGATCCAGCGGCGCCGGAGACCTTCGACTGCGCCAACTCCGTACCCTGCACGAGAAAGATATCCAGATCGCCATCGCCGTCATAATCGAAGAGCGCACAACCTGAGCCCATGATCTCGGGCATATGGAACTGTCCACGCCCACCCGGCTCGTGCTGAAAGTCGAGGCCGATCGGCACCGTCACATCGCGAAAGAGTGGTGCGCCCGGAGCCGCCCCGTGCAGCCCAACCTCGCCGATGGCGAGGAGCGGCAAGGCCACAGCGAGCAGGATTGAAATTGAGCGTCTCATCGTTGGCAATCTCCTCACTTGTCTCCGAGAGTCTGCAGATCACGACGGATCGCCTCGGCCAGTTCTTTCTGGCGCAGGAGCGTGGCGCGGCGGAGCGCCTCGCGGAGCATAGCGATGGACTGGCCCTGCTCTCCGACCATCGACCAGGTTGCGCCAAGCGCGTAAAAGTAACCGGGAGCCTCTTCATCACTGGCCGCTGGCGGCGGCGCCACCGCTGCCTGAAATTCAGCGAGCCCTTCGCGAACTCTCCCCTGATTGACGTAAATGCGCCCGAGGTGAAAATGGGCTGAGCGATACCCCGGCTTTTCCCGCAGGGCCTTCCGATAATGCTCCGCCGCCTCGTCCAGTCGCCCCTCCTGCTCGATGATCACCCCCAGGTTGTGGTGGGCCTCCGGATGGAAGGGATTGAGCCGCAGGGTTTCAAGAAAGGCCTCCGCCGCCCGTCGGACCTCGCCACGCGTGACGAGCAGGACGCCATGATTGTAATGGAGTTCGGGGAGCGCCGGGTTGATGGCCAGCGCCGCCTGGTAGTGGCGCTGCGCCGCCTCAATCTGCCCGCGACGACCATAGAGGGTGATCAGGTTAAGGTGGGCCTGGACAAGCCCGGGACGCCGCTCAAGAGCCTTCTCGTGGGCAGCGATCGACTCATCGATCTTCCCCGCCGCTTCGAGGGCGCGGCCCCGGGTCAGGTAGAGTGTCGCCCCAAGATTGAGCTCGGCGACCGCCGCAAGGAATGGATCATCGACGACCGGCCGTTCGAGCCGATGCTCCTGCGAGAGGGTCAGATGGTGACGCGCCGCCGCCGTCTGCCCAAGATCCCGGAGAACCAGACCATAGGCATAGTGCGCGGCCCCATATGTCGGAAAGATGGAGAGGGCCTGGCGGAAGTAATCGATCGCCTGGTCACGCTGACCGCTCAGAACGGCGATCCGTCCCAGACCGTAGAGCGGAGTCGCCTCAGCCGGACGCTCTTTGCGCAGTGCCTCGAAGAGGGCCTGACTCGGCGCGGTCTGCCCATCGGCTAGAAGCGCCTCGGCGAGGCGCAGCCGGGTCGGCAGATGCTCCGGGCGGAGCAGCCTGGCCACCTCCAGCACGTCGATCGCCTCCCTGGTTCGCCCGAGCTCTGACCGCACGACCCCAAGGTAGAAGGCCCAGCGAAAGTCGGTGGGGTCGAGACGGTGGGCCCTTTCGAGAAAGAGCGCGGCCTGCTCGTATCGCTCGTAGGCCTGGAGGATCATCCCCAGCTTTCCATGGGCCTCCGCCGCCCGTGGCTGAGCCGTGACCGCCCGGTGGGCGGTGAGAATCTGCCGACGAATCTCCGGCTCAAAACCGGTCACATCGATCGATGGAACAGGCTGACCCGCCAGAAGTTCAGCCACTCCAAAGACCATCCAGACCAGCGCCAGTATCCAGCCCGGCCAAGAGCGGGGGCCAGACTGGCGGAGGATCAGCTCCATCTCGCCCCCCTCACTTTCGCTTCCCGGCCGGTAACGCAAAAGCCACGTACTTCCCACCCGACTCGCCACCACGCTTTCCTCCTCCGGCGGCAATCACCACGTACTGCCGGCCCCCACTCAGATAGGTGGACGGGGTCGCGTTGCCAGACGCCGGCAGCATGGCCTCCCAAAGCAGCCGCCCATTGTCCTTGTCGAAGGCCCGGAACTTCTTGTCATAGTTGGTGGCTCCGATAAAGACCAGGCCGCCGGCGGTGGTGATTGGACCTCCATAGTTCCAGCTGCCCGTGTCACGAATCCCCTTCGCGACCAGCTCCGGATGCTCTCCCAGGGGCACCTGCCAGGCAATCCGCCCATTGTTGAGGTCGACCGCATTGAGGGTCCCCCACGGCGGGGTGATTGCCGGATAGCCGTCCTGATCGAGGAAGCGCGGATAACCATCCATCATGTACCGGAGTTCGAGCGGTGAGGGATCAATCGACTTCTCAGACTTGAAGGCCGTCTCCTCTCCCGTCAGCAGATAACGGGTCACCGCGCGGATCGCCGTCCGCCCCAGTCCGGAGAAGCCCGGCATGCGCCCCGATCCGCTGGCGATGAGGGCGGCCATCTCCTCCTCATCATACTTGCGACTCAGGTTGGTCACCGCCGGAAATTCCGGCGGACTCCCCTGCAGATCCCGACCGTGACAGCTCGCGCAACTCCGCTCATAGATGGAGCGCCCACTCTGCGCGGCCGGCGCCGGCGGACGCTCAACCAGCTTGAGAATGCACGGAACCTCGTTCGAGTTGAGATAGAGCATCCCCGATTCCCGGTCAAATGCCGCCCCTCCCCAGCCCGGGCCGCCATCAAACCCCGGCAGAACGATGCTCCCCTGCAAACCAGGCGGATCGAACTGCCCCACACTCCGTAACTTGAGGAACCTCTCCCGCGCCCAGGCATAGGCCTCCGGCGTGCGGCGGGTCAGCATCTCTTCAGTCATGATCTGGCGCGAGACCGGCGGCGGGAGAACCGGTAGTGGCTGCGTCTCGGCCGGCCTTTCGCCTTCCACCCCCACCGTCGAGACCTTCCGGTACTCGATCGGAAAGACCGGTCTCCCTGACTCGCGCTCAAAGACAAAGACGTGGCCCGACTTGGTAATCTGGGCGACCGCGTCGATCAGCCGCCCATCCCGCCGCAGGGTAACCAGGGTCGGCGCCGCCGGCAGATCCCGATCCCACAGATCATGCCGCACAACCTGAAAATGCCATTTCCGCTTTCCGGTCGCCGCGTCGAGACAGAGCAGGCTGTTGGCAAAGAGATTGTCGCCGTGCCGGTTCGCTCCGTAAAAATCGTAGGTAGCCGATCCCGTCGGCGCAAAGATCAACCCCCGCTTCTCGTCGAGCGTCAGGCCAGCCCAGTCGTTGGCGCCGCCGATATACTTCCAGGCATCCTTCGGCCACGTCTCATAGCCAAACTCCCCCGGTTGTGGAATCGTGTGAAAGATCCAGCGCTGCGCCCCGGTCCGCAGATCAAAGGCGCGAATATGGCCCGGGGCCGCCGGCAGAGTCTCACTGACCAGGCTGCCAATGATCAGCAGATCGCGGTAGACCACGCCGGGAGTCGTCAGCCCGACCGTAAGGTCACGCGCCTCTCTCCCCAGCCCCTCCCGCAGGTCGATCCGCCCACCTTCGCCAAACCCTGGCGCCGGTCGCCCCGTGCGCGCCTCGAGCGCGTAGAGCCAGTTTCGCCAGGCAAAGTAGACTCTTCCCTCACCCGGCCTCTCTCCGGCCCAGTAGGTCACGCCACGGTTGCGGGGCCTTCCCGGGGAACGGCGACCACCTCCCGGCTCGACAGCCGGATTGAATGACCAGCGCTCCTGACCTGTCGCCGGATCGAGCGCGAAGACCCGCATCTTGGGCGAGGTCGCATAGAGCATTCCATCGACCACCAGCGGGTTGCACTGCATCTCCGACCCCTCGAAGACATCCCCCGTGTCGTAGGTCCAGGCCACCTCGAGCTGCCTGACATTGCCACGGTTGATCTGGTCGAGCGCGGAGTAGTGAGTATTGTCCGGACCGCCACCATAGGCGGCCCAATCACCTTTCGATCCAGCCCCGCTGGCGTTCCAGGAGACAATCGATGCCGCCAGCCCCACCAGGACCAGGCCACCCGCAATCAACGACTTGACCAAAACTCTGCTATTTCTCATATGGCTATCCGGACTCCCGCCGCGAATACGCTTCACGCACGCCAACC
Source organism: Acidobacteriota bacterium (assembly GCA_041160645.1). Taxonomy (GTDB): domain Bacteria; phylum Acidobacteriota; class Blastocatellia; order RBC074; family RBC074; genus CAIOZW01. The sequence goes on along the minus strand of JBEAVZ010000041.1, from coordinate 5,346 downwards.
AAACCGGCGACGCATCCCCTTTTCAATCTCCACCAAAAGTTCGAGGGAGCCGCATCGCTGCAACTCCCTCGAACTTGACCTCAGACCGCGACTAGAAGCTCAGGCGCAGTCCGAAGCGGAAGACACGCTCATCGATGCCCTCACGACCGAACGAACGGGTGCCATTGATCTCCATGAAACCATTGAGCCGCGGACGGCCATTGGCATCGAGAAGAATGTTGCCCGCCGCATCACGAGACGGCGCGGAAGCATTGTTTCCGGGCGCCCCGAAGTGCGGAGTGTTGGACACGTTGAAGGCCTCGACGCGGAACTGCAGCTTGATGCCTTCGGTGATGTCGAACTGGCGGAAGACGCCCATATCGAGGTTGACCGTGCCTGGGCTGCGGAGCGTGTTGAAACCAACCGTTCCGAAACGGGCCGTCGTCACCGGCATAAAGGCGTACGGATCATAGTACGGACTGCCCAGACCGATCCCGCCAAGCTTCTGGACGACCGGCTTGACCTGATCTGCCCGCTGCGTGTTGTTCGGCGCATTGAGCGAGGTCCCGGCCGAGACCACCGAGAAAGGCGTTCCCGCAAAGGCGCTGAAGAGCCAGCTCATCTGCCAGCCACCGGTGAGGGCCGAGGCCACCTTGTTGTCAGCGAGGAACTTCTTCCCCTTGCCGAACGGCAGCTCATAACCTCCCGTCAACTGGAAGTTGTGCGGAATGTCGATGCCAAGGATACCGCGGTTGAGAAGGCGGAAGGCCGGGTCGTTGATCGCCAGCCCGCTGTCATTGTCACCGCCGAGGTTGTTCAGACCGATCACCTTCGACCAGCTGTAGGAGGCCTGGAACTGCAGTCCGTTGGTGAACCGCTTCTTGAGGCTCGCCTGCAGCGAATCATAGTGCGAATTGGCCATGCCATTGTAGAGGGTCGTCGTCGCCGGGCGACCAAACTGCTGGAAGAGCGGCTGACTCGCCACACCGCCGCCAACGCGGCCCGCGTTGACGTCGAACGATCCAGCCTGACCAATCGTCCGGGTCGCGACATAACCAGCCGAAGCGGTCAGGCCCCAGAAAATATTCTTCTCGAGAACCAGGTTCCACGACTGGACGTACGGACGCTTGAAGCTGTCGCCAAGGGTCAGGACGTTGACGTTGTTCGGCACCGGCACCCGACCACTCGAGATATCCGGGACTGGTGACGGCGGAATGCCATCACGGATCAGACCAGCCGCCGCCGCCGTGTTGGGTGGCACGATATTGAAGGCCAGCAACATCGGGTAGTTGGTCCGGAAGACCCGCGCCAGCGAGACCGGATCATAGGTGATCCCGTAACCCGTCCGCAGCACGAAGGAGTCAGAGATACGCCAGGCGATACCAATACGCGGCGAGAAGAGCTTCTTGTTCAGCTTCACTCCGCAATCCTTGGGGATATTGCCAACCCCGCAGACCTGCATCGTGTTGGTCTTGAAGTCATACCGCTCGATGCCCCGATCTTCACGCTCGGGCAGCGGATAGTACTCCCAGCGGGTGCCCATCGTCACCGTCAGGTTCGGACGAACCTGCCAGCCATCACGAACATAGAAGCTGTAGGCCTTGGCCTTGAAGATGATCGGCGGCTCGACCAGCAGCGTCCGGCCCGCCCCGGTGTGATACCCGAGCAGGAAGGTCGCGAAGGCGTTGAAGTTGTTGCCCTGCTGGAAAGTGGTGCAGTTGCCGGCCGCGTTGGCCGCCGTGCAGAGCTGGGTCGGACCGGCATTGTGGATGAATCCACCCTGGGCCGGCTCAGCGTTGCCACCGCCGTTCCACTCCGCCTGCAGATGGTTGATCGTCTGCTGGGCAAAGTCGAATCCGAAGCGGATGCTGTGGCTGCCCTTCAGGTAGGTGAAGTTCGAGACATACTGCCACTGCGGATCGTTACGCGTGTAGGGCATGAACGCATCCTGCACACCGATGTTGGCAAAGCCGCTGATGCGGAAACGCGGCCAGCCGTTCTCAAAGGCCCGGGTTCCGTTGGTTCCCGGAATCTTCAGCACATCGAGGCCGATCTTCTTGTCGAGGAATCCCTGCTCGGAGGAGGTTCCCTGCTTGGTGTAGCCGATGTTGGCGTCAACAATAAAGTTGGGGTTGAAGGTGTAGACACCGGCCACCGTCACGCCATAGGTGTTTCCGGAAGCGACGCCGGTGTTGCCGCCCTGCGGCGCCGTTCCAACGCCATCGAGCGGTCCGAGAGCGCCCGGATTGAGCTGCTTGTAGGTCAGGAAGCTGAAGCGACCGTAGGTGACCAGCTTGTCGGTGACGTTGAAGTTGACCTTCGAATCGAGGGTCTTCTTGTCATAGAGGTACGACGCCGTCGCGTAGTAGTTGTTCTGGAAGCCGGGCCGGTTGGGCAGCGGCATATCCTTGAGGATGGCCGCGGCGATCGGATCGATGCGCGCGGCCGGAATGAGGCCACCCACAAACTCGGTCCGGTTGAGACCATTCGACTGTCCCGTCGCCGGATCAAAGATGCCGACTCCGGCGGCGGAGAGGTTGCCCGTCCGCATCTCCGCGGTCGGAACCGTCAGCAGCCGGTTGCCAAGCTGTCGATCATTCGTTCCCTCGAAGCTGGCGAAGTAGAAGAGGCGATCCTTGATGATCGGACCACCGATCGTGCCGCCAAACTGGTTGTAGACACGCTTCGGCTTGTCCTGCTGGACCCCATTGACCGGCACGAGGTTCCACGGACGCGCCTTGGTCAGGTGATTATCGTGATACTCAAAGGCCGAACCGTGGAGCTGGTTGGTGCCGCTCTTGATCTGGACGTTAACGGCGGCTCCGCCGGCGAGTCCCTGCTCGGCATCGAAGTTGTTGGTCACCACATTGACCGTCTCGATCGCTTCAAGCGAAGGAACATAGGCCGTCACGTGGGGCAGGAAGACGTTGTACTGGCTCGCCCCATCGATGCGCACATTGTTCGAACTCGATGAAGTACCATTGACGTTGTACTGGAGCGCGCGCGACGGATTGGTCGGCACGGAGTGGGCATTCTGCGGCGGCGTAATGCCGGGCAGCGTGCGGAAGAGCTGCTGGTAGTTGCGCCCGGGAGGAATCGGCAGGTTGAGCAACTGGCGAGCTGTCAGCTCGGCGCGGACCTCCGCCCGGTCCGTCTGCAGGAGCGCCGTCTCCGCCGTCACCGAGACGGCCTCGCTCACCTGTCCCACTTCGAGCGAGACATCGGAACGGGCAATGCTGTTGAGCGTGATCTCGATACTGGTCACGGTAACGCTTTTGAAACCGGACTTGGTAACCGACACGCTCCACGTCCCGGTCTGCACGGCGGGAAAACTGTAGGCGCCATCCTCGCCGGTCGTCGCCTCACGACTCTGGTTGGTCCCCTTGTTGGTGATCGTCACCGTTGCCCCGGAGATCGCGGCCCCGGCATTGTCGGTCACGTTGCCGACAATCGAGCCATAGAGCACCTGAGCATCTGCATTCACCGCGCTGAAACTCAGCACGAGAAAGAGTGCGATCACCATCCGCCAGAGGAGACCGGAACCAGCGGCATTTTGTCTGAGTATGGTACTTGACATCGTTGCTTCTGTATCCTTTCTTGTTTGGTCTTTTGTGGCCAAAAGTTATACCCCCGTGGTAATTCAAACGGCAATATCCTGTCGGACCTGAGCTCGCGGGACAAGCCTGACGGCCTGTCTGTTTTCAAGTCAAAGGTTCAGCCTGTTTGTGAACCCGTTTGTGGGCTCACAGACAGAACCAGAGACAGGAAGACCGGATTTGAATGCCCACCTGAGAAGTGCTGATCAATTTTCCTTAAATTTATTATTTATAAGGACCCGGAGAACATTTGGATATCTCCGGCCGTGCATCCTCACCATTGTGACCATCACGACGATAGTGACTAAATTGAGGCATCAGAAGACCAGCTCTGACAACCAGCAGGTAATCAGTAGCCGACCAGACACACCCGGCATTAGCCAGACAGACCTGGACACTTGACGTGAAAGATGCTTTCTGCTCTCTTTGGAGTGATTTGTTTAGTATTCCCAGCAGTGCCTGATCGCAAGGGTCTCAGTGACTTTGTCAGGCCAGCTTCGCCTGGTATGTCAGGCCAGCTTCGCCTGGTATGTCAGGCCAGCTTCGCCTGGTATGTCAGGCCGGCTTCGCCTGGCCAATTCTGGCTGGGCAACCTTGACCGAGTAGTCAGAGACCTATCTGAAAAAGCACGCGTCATCCTAGTGCGATTCTCCACCACTGTCAACATCCGCGGAGGATATCACCCGGCCATCCGCCAAAATATTCTCGCCATCCTGAGACGCCCCGGACGCGTTCCGCGCCATCCGGTCTAGGCAAAACGGAGCCCGGCGAGGGCCTCTTCCACCCACTCCGGAGTAATCGAACTCTCATTGATCGCGGTGTACCAAAGATCGTTCCGCCCTTCCACGTAACGGCGCAGGTTGAGCAGTGAGGCGGTGAGCGCCTCGCGCGTTATGCCCATCTCGGATGGTTGATGCCGCAGCCCGACCTCGTCCATGAACGCGGTCACCGCGGCGGCACGATTCCCCTGCAGGCGACTCATGAGACGAATCCCGAGTCCGACGATGAACCCGTGGGTAAAGGGACGCTGGAGACGCTCCTCGAGTTCATAGAAGAGATAGTGCTCCGATCCCTCCTCGACCCGAAAATGTCCGGCCGGCAGACAGATCGTGTTGAGCCTGATGCACCCCTCGACGATTGCCCACAGTCCGGCATCGGTGCACTGGCGAATCTCGTCGACCTGGTCTTGGAGGAGCCGGACGATTCCCCGCGCGGCAGCGATATCCTCCGCCACGAACGGGTACTCGCTTCGTCCGGCGCGGTGGGCAATCTCCCAGTCAAATGAGGCGGTATGGATCGAGAGGAGATCCCCCACTCCGGCAATGTTCAGCTCAGGCGGGGCGGTGCGGATGATATCGTAGTCGATGACCAGTGGATCGGGTGTAGCGTGGCCGAGGTAGACCACCCGGTGCCCCTGGCGAATGCCGGCCGCCGGGGTCGTAAAAGCGTCGACGCTGAGGATCGTCGGAACGGTGACGAGTCTGACGCCCCGCTTCCAGGAGAAGTATTTGCCGAGATCGATCGCCTGACCGCCACCGATGGCCAGCACCGTGTCACAGGCCGGCGCCGCGGCAATCTGGCGCTCGATCACCTCGAGCTCCATATTCTCGACCATCAGGACCGCCTCCGGCTCCGCCCCGAGATGGGCCCGGGTGACCTGCCACGGAATCTCCATGGTCGCGACGACGAAGCGCCCCAGTTCGCGTCCCAGCCCGCGCAAAGCTCCGCGACCTGCGCGGAGCGACCCAACATTGGTCTGACCCTGAATATG
>JBEAVZ010000014.1:0-12436 GCA_041160645.1 Acidobacteriota bacterium | reverse complement strand
CAGCTGTTCCCATCCCCCAAGTTTCATAAGGCCAAAGATCGTGATCAGGGTCGACCCGATAATAAGGATGATCGTCTGGGCCGCTTCGGTGTAGGCGACCGCCCGCATGCCGCCGAGGATCGTGTAAGCGCCAGTGATGACAATCACCGCAACCGACCCGATCCAGAAGCTGTCGAGCGTTGCCGCGCCGAAGCGGAGGCTGAGGTTCGGCAGCAGGGTGGCGAAGACGACGCCGCCGGCAAAGATGCCGACGGCCATCTTCGTCAGGACGTAGGCGACCAGCGAGATGATGGAGAGCACCCACCGGGCTGTTGGCGAAAATCTCTTCTCGAGAAATTCCGGCATGGTAAAGACTTTGGAACGGACATAGAAGGGGATCAGCACCCATCCAAGGACGAGCAGGCACCACGCATGCAGCTCGTAGTGGGCGAGCGCGACGCCGCTTGTCGCGCCGGAGCCAGCCAGTCCGACGACGTGTTCGGAGCCGATGTTCGACGCAAAGATCGAGGCACCAACCACGAACCAGCCCAGATTGCGACCGGCGAGGAAATAGTCATCGGTGGTATTCTTTCCCTTGAGGATCACCCACCAGGCAAGGCCGAGCAGGATGGCGAAGTAGGCGGCGACAGCCACCCAGTCGAGAGTTGTCATGGAAGGTTCTCCTAATTATGCAGTCTTCGTCGATTGTCTGGTTCGTGAACAGAGTCGGTTTAGGGTCTCATCAGGGTTGTCGGCTTTGGCTGAACTGCTCCAGTCTCTGACGCATCCGGACCGCCCGGTCAGGGTTGGCGTCAATCAGATTGCGCGTCTCTCCTGGATCGTCAGCCAGGTTGTAGAGTTGTCCGGCTGGATCGTTCCCCATCTCGGTGTTGGTCGGTTTCTGGACCTTTGGACCATTACCGGGAGAGATATATTTCCAGTTCCCTTCACGGAGGGAGAGGACGGTGGCCTGTTCGATCAGCCATTCACGCCCCTTCCCTGAATCTCCAAGCAGTGCAGGCAGGAGACTGAGGCTGTCCGGAGCTTCGCCCGTCGTCAGTTTCTGTCCGGTCAGTGTGGCGAGCGAGGCAAAGAGATCGATCTGCGAGATCAGCGCTTCCGAGACGCCTGGCCTGATCCGCGCCGGCCAGCGAACGATGAAGGGGACTCGTGTGCCGGCCTCAAAGTTGCTGTATTTTCCACCACGCCAGGGACCCGCCGGTCGGTGGGCTCCCAGTTTTTCAACGGCCTGATCATGATAGCCATCATCGACCACTGGCCCGTTGTCGCTGCTGAAGATGATGATCGTCTCCCGGGTCAGATCCAGTCGATCGAGAGTCCGCAGAACTTCTCCGACGCTCCAGTCCATCTCGAGCAGGACGTCGCCACGTGGTCCCATGCCAGACTTGCCGACAAAGCGCGGATGGGGAAGTCGGGGGACGTGTGGGTCGTGCGTCGCAAAGTAGAGAAAGAATGGATTGCTCTGGTGCTTTTCGATGAACTGGATCGCCCGTGAGGTAAAGACGTCGGCCATCTCTTCATCCTTCCAGAGAGCAGACTTCCCACCCGTCATATAGCCAATCCGGCTCACTCCATTGACGATCGTCATGTCGTGTCCGTGGCTGGGATGCATTTTCAGCTGATCAGGATTGGCTTTTCCGGTTGGCCAGTCGCCGATTGGGGCATCGTAGCTGACACGGATCGGGTTAGAAGGATCAAGTCCGACCACCCGCCGGTTCTCGACGTAGACGGTGGGGACCCGATCGCCGGTCGCGGCCATGATGAAAGAGTAGTCGAACCCAATGTCATTCGGGCTGGGGCGAATCTCACTGTTCCAGTCCGGACCGCCCTGCGGGCCCAGTCCAAGGTGCCATTTGCCGACGACTCCGGTCTGGTAGCCGGCTCTCTTCATCATCCCCGGCAGTGTGCCGCGGGCCGGATCGATGACCAGCGCGGCATTACCAGGAAGAACTCCTGTTCCGCGCTTGCGAAAGGCGTACTCGCCCGTCAGAAGCGAATACCGCGATGGGGTGCAGGTGGCCCCGGTCGAATGCCCGTCGGTAAAGCGGAGCCCTTCACGCGCGAGACGGTCGATGGCCGGGGTGGTGATCGACTTGGCCCCGTAGGCGGAGATGTCGCCGTACCCGGCATCATCGACGAGGATGATAATTACATTGGGCGGTTTTGTGCTGGCGGAGCGGGCTGTCTGGCGGTTCGGCGACTGTCCGAAGACGGTCTGGAGCAGGAACATGGCCAGCATCAGCACGAGAAATGGCTGTGAGCGAAGCGGTTTTTTGGTCAGTATTGGCATATGACGATCGTCGAATAACTATCTCTGAAGCGCTCGTGGTTCGACCGCCCCATAAGGGGCCGCCGCGCGCTGGTTACATTGTGCAAGCGGACGAAGAGACTGAGTGATCACCATTCACGCCGCCGCCATGATCGGGCGGTCACGGCCGTAAAGATGGCGCCAACCACGCAACTCTCCCATTTAAAGACCTAATCAGAAGATACCCCTCACACACGTGCCAACCTCTTCCCCGCTAGTGGAGAGGCTGTTCTCTTGATCTTTCGGAGAACTTCCGGTTCATTCGGCGACGATGGACAAGGGGTGAAGCTACGGTGAGAGTGTACGCAGATTCCTGTCAGCTGCAAGACTGGAACCGACATTTGAATCATCGGTATACCACTTTCTGTGGCTGGCCAGGTGGGCCGGTTTACAAATTGCCAATTGTGTTCAATGATTTCGAGTGACAGGTATCGACACCAATCAAAGTGTTCATCAGTTGATAAAGTTTGTCTGACCGATCTTAGCCAAGGGAGGCAATATGAGACGAAGAACTGTGATGCAGGGGCTGGCCGGTGGAGCGCTGACCGGACTCGGCCACTCCTGGGGAGGGGCACCAACAGCGGGAGCGACACCGCCGGGAAGCGCGGCGGAAGAGATTCCGCGACGCGTCTTTGGAAAGACAGGCGTCAGTCTCTCGGTCATTGGTCTGGCGAGCGGAAGATTCTACCTTGCGGGTTCAGACGATGACGCCATTGCCCTTACCCGGCGGGCCGTCCAGCTTGGAATCAACTATTTCGATACGGCCCATACCTACTGGGGTGGCCACTCTGAAGAGATCTATGGTATTGCCCTCAAGGCAGCCCGCAAGAATGTCTTTCTGGCCACCAAGAGCAACAAGCGGACTCGTAAAGGGGCTGAGGAGGATCTCGCAACCAGCCTCCGCAAGCTGCAGACCGACTACCTTGATCTTTGGCAGGTCCACGAGATTCAGACCATGGCGGAGGTCGAGACTGTCTTCGGTCCGGGAGGAGCTATCGAGGCCTTTGAGGCGGCGAAGAAGGCCGGGAAGGCGCGTTTCATCGGTTTCACCGGACATCATGACCCGGCCATCCATCTCGAGATGCTCCGGCGCTATGACAAATGGGATACGATTCTCATGCCGCTGCACATCGCCGATCCGCTCTATCTCAGCTTTGAAAAGCAGGTTCTCCCCGTTGCGCTCGAGCGGGGCATGGGAATCCAGGGGATGAAGAATTTCGGCAATGCCAAACTTCTTTCGAACTTCAGTGTACGCGAGTGTCTGGGCTATGTGCTGAGTCTGCCCATCCACTGCACCGCCATTGGTTGTACGACTATCGGTCAGCTCGAGGATGATGTGCGGATCGTCAAAAACTTTCAGCCATTTGGTGAGGAGCAGATTGTCGCGCTGCGTAAACGAGCGGAACGTGTCAAAGGCCCGCTGCTCGAGGATTGGAAGAAGAATACCGATCCGCGTATCTCGATGCTCCACCGGCCTGACTATGTGGGTGGATGATTGCGACAGATCGAGTGGAGGAGTTCGATGTCATGGAGAACGACGATCCTGAAGGTGATTCTGATCCTGCTTGTGGCGGCTGTTTGCGCACCCGCGCAGGAGAGGCCTCGACCCGTTAGTCGTCAGGAGATCATTGATCATCTTCGCAAGTCAGCTACAAACCCGCGCCAATCGGGGCAGGGCGATCTGGCGGAGATGATCACCGACCGTGGAGTTGATTTTCCCGTCGACGAAAAGGCGCTCGAAGAGTTTCGCCGCCTTGGCGCGCGCTCATTTCTGCTCAATGCCATCCTGATCGCCGGAAGCGCAGCGACACCGCCTCCCCCGGCTGCTTCACCCGCTGCGGAACGGCCCCGACTCAGGTCGGTCGAGCCGTCCCCCTCGCCAGAACCAACGACTGGGAATGCCGACCAGGGCCGCGAAGAGCCGACGCCCGAGGAGCGCGCGGCAATGCTCGCCACGCTTCCCCTGATCGAACAGGCACGCTACTACGCCCTCGAATATACCGATGAACTTCCCAACTTCCGCGTCACACAGTTCGTCACCAGGTATGTCCGCGGTCCCTCTGACAAGGATTGGGTCAAACGGGACACGCTCGAACTGGAATTGACCTATTCCGACAAGGCCGGCGAAAAATATCGACTTGTCAAACTAAATGGACTAGCGACCAAAATGGGGTACGACCAGGTTGCCGGCTCGACCTCGACCGGCGAGTTTGGAGCCCTCATGTCATCTCTCTTTTCGCCGCGCGCCAAGACCGAATTTCGCGAGACCGGCCGCGAACAGTTCAATGGACGTGCCGCGGTGATGTTCGAATTTCGCGTCAAAAAGGTCAACTCAAACTCTGAACTGACTGACCGAACGACCGGACGGTCGGTTGTCGCCGGTTATCAGGGGACGGTCTGGATCGATCTGGAGTCCAAACGAGTCCTGCGCATCGAACTGGCGCACGAGAACATGCCACCCGGTTTTCCAATCACGATTGCCGAAAACTCGGTCGACTACGACTGGGTCACGATTGCTGGTGAGCGTTACCTTCTTCCGGTGCGGGCGGAAGTTCTTCTGGGCCGGGAACGGGATCGCGAATATTCCCGCAATCTGATCGAATTCAGGCAGTACCAAAAATTCGATACCGATGTGAAACTGGTTCCCGATAATTATTGAAATTGAACGCAATCGGTATTAGTCTTCCCGCCACACCTTTTCCCAATTTTCAGACAGGGAATGGAGAGTAGCTCGAAACAGGGCTTCTTCCTGTTCGGGCCCGGTGTTTACTGCTCATCATCATCGAAACGAGGCATTTCAGTATGCAACTCACCCTGATCGACTGGCTGATCATGGCCATCTATTTCATCTTTGTCCTGGGAATTGGCTTCGCGCTCAAGCGTTATATGAAGACCAGCAGCGACTTCTTTCTCTCGGGAAGATCGATCCCGGCGTGGATTGCCGGTCTGGCCTTTCTCTCGGCCAATCTTGGGGCGCAGGAAGTGATTGGTATGGCCGCTTCGGGGGCGAAGTACGGAATTTCGACCAGCCACTTCTACTGGGTCGGGGCAATTCCGGCGATGGTCTTTGTCGGCATTTTTATGATGCCTTTCTATTATGGTTCACGGGCCCGCTCCGTACCCGAATACCTCAAGCTTCGTTTCGATGAGAAGACGCGCGGGTTTAATGCCATCTCCTTTGCCGCCATGACCGTCTTCTCCTCCGGCATCTCGATGTATGCCATGGGCTTGCTCCTCAATCTGCTGCTCGGCTGGGATTTCAATCTGAGCATCTGGGTCTCCGCCGGCATCGTTCTCGTCTACATCCTGCTTGGGGGACTGACCTCGGCCATCTACAACGAGGTGCTCCAGTTCTTCCTGATCGTCTTTGGTCTCGCGCCACTCGTCTTTTTGGGACTCCGGGATGCCGGCGGCTGGGATGGTCTCCAGGCGCGGCTGGCCAATGTCGCTACTGCCAGCGGATACGCACCGGGGGCGTGGACCGACTCTTGGAAATGGATGCACGATTCCACCGCCAACCCGATGGGGGTCGAGTGGTTTGGCATGGCGATGGGGGTCGGCTTTGTCCTCTCTTTCGGTTACTGGTGCACCGATTTTCTGGTAGTACAGCGAGCCATGGCCGCCGATTCAATGCAGGCCGCCCGCCGTACTCCGCTGATTGCCGCTGTCCCCAAGATGCTCTTTCCGTTTCTCGTCATTCTGCCGGGGATGATCGCCATTGCCCTCACTCACCAGGCGGGTGAGAGCCGTTTTAGCCTCCCGCGGAAGGTGGATGGCAACTTCAATTATGATATGGCCATTCCGCTCATGCTTTCGCATTACTTCCCCAACGGTCTGCTCGGGCTTGGGCTGACAGCCCTCATTGCCAGTTTTATGTCGGGTATGGCTGGTAATGTGACGGCATTCAATACTGTCTGGACCTATGACATCTATCAGTCATACGTCAAACGGGACGCTTCAGATCAGCACTACCTCTGGATGGGCCGGATGGCGACCGTCTTTGGCATCGTCATCTCTGTTGGCGCCGCCTACGTGGCGACCCGTTTCAACAACATCATGGATATGTTGCAGCTGGTCTTTGCCTTCGTCAACGCGCCACTCTTCGCCACCTTTCTGCTTGGGATGTTCTGGAAAAGAGCGACCGGCCACGGCGCCTTCGTGGGGTTGGTCGGGGGAACACTGGGAGCCGCCATTCATCATGGCCTCTCACTTCCCCGCGGAGGTCTTCCTGGCGTCAAAGGAGGCTGGATTGCAACCTTGCACACCTACCCGAGCGAAATGGCCCAGAATTTCTGGACGGCGATCTTTGCCTGGTCGGCCTGCTTTCTGTTGACGATTGTGATCAGTCTGATCACCCGCCCACGGTCTGATGGTGAACTGACCGGTCTGGTCTGGTCACTGACCGAACGACCAAACGACGTCGATCTGAAGTGGTATCACAAGCCGGCGGTGCTCGCTACGCTGGTGCTGTTCCTCGTCGTCGTCCTCAATATCATTTTCTGGTAACAAGATTGTCAGGAGGTCTGACCAATGGGACTCGATATACGTTTACCGATCGGCTTTATGTTCATCTTTGTCGGTCTCCTCTTAACCGGTTATGGTCTCTTTGGCCCGCAGGATATCTACAACCGCTCACTTGGGCTCAACGTCAATCTCGGATGGGGGCTCGTCCTCCTCGCTTTTGGACTGCTCATGATGTTTCTCGGGCGCCACGGTCTGTCACGTCGCAAGCCGTAGCTTTTCGATTCGCCAGTTCCCACCAGTGATCACCGCCTTACCGGCCACGAGCGCCGGTGGCCAGACATATTCTGCTGATCAAATTGCGGCAGGGTCAAAGATCCATGCTCAATGTCAACGTCAGGAGGGCCTCTCCCCAGTGTGAAGCGGAGTGAGGCCCTCCTGACGTCAATTGCGGGGCATTACCGCCCATCCCCTCTCTTAGACTGGATCGACACCGTAGATTGGTCAAAGCGAGCTGGATTGATGCCCGGCATCGACGGAGGCGGCCTGAAACAGCGCGGAGCCAGAGCAGAAAGGATCAGGATCAGTGGGACAATGTCGGGAGAAGTCAGGGCGGAGTCGGAAGAAAAAAAGAGCCGGCGCGGGTGCGCCGGCTTGAGAATGTCCGCTTTGGACACACACACACCGTGAAGCCCGGAATATCGTCGGTCAATCTGGGGCAATTCGGGGGAGCTGGAAATAACCGGAGAGCTCTGTTTTGCAGATCGCTCTCCTGACCGGAGGGTCTGGGTCAGTTCGGCTCGCGCATCCGATTGGGTTAGTTTATCCCTTGGGTTATATTCCCCTTGGGTTTATCCCCTCTGCCGGGCCATAAAATTTGGTAAAACAGGAGGCTCATTCACAATATCACGCCCTGGAAGATGATCAACAACAGTGTCGTGATTGACGAGCCAAAAATTACGCGTTCGATACAAGGATCTCAAAGTTCTGATCAGATCCGCCCAGATGATTGGAGTCGATTCCCGGATGTCATTGGGATTTACCAATCTTTGAACTTGCTTTCGAGCAGTTTGCTCTCGAACAGGTTTCTCTCGTACCGGCTACCGACATCGGAATTGATCGATCGTCGTCAGCGATTGAGGATAACCCTTCAGAAGACTCTGGTAGTGCCTGAACGCATTGTGGTTATATTCCAGTTGGATCTGAAAAGTCCTTAGAAACTGAAGAATATATTGGTGAATTTTTATAAAACGGCGCGTTGTTTGATATGAAAAGCTGCTTGAGTTTTTAATGGTTGTTTTATGCGTGTCATTATGGCTCGCATTGCGATGTGTTATCAGGCGTATTGGCAATAAAATCGATCAACAAACAAAATAAGATACTATAAAAACGATTGATTGAGTTGTGGATTAACTTGAAAATTGATTAAAGGTGATAAATCTATGAAGGTGTCATTAATCATTCCGACACTGAACGAAGAAAAAATACTGCCACTTCAAGCCGCTTGCTTGAGGGATTTTGGTGGAGAGTTGGAGATTATTGTTGCAGACGGGTTGAGTAGTGACCGCACACAGGAACTTGCCCGCCAGTATGGCTGGCGCATCGTGGCGAGTGAGCGAGGAAGAGGGACGCAGATGAATGCCGGTGCGGCCGTCGCAACCGGGGAGGTGCTCGTCTTTCTCCACGCTGACACGATGCTTCCCGCCAGGGCGAGCGCAATGATTAGCGAGCTGTTGCGTGATAGCAGGGTGGTCGGTGGTAATTTTCGATTAGAATTTAGTGGTGATCGGTGGGAATCACGATGGCTGACCAGACTCTACCCCGTCTTACGGCTGGGTGGGATGTGTTATGGTGACTCGGGATTCTTTTTGAGGCGAGAGTTCTTCGAGCGGGTTGGCGGATACCGGGAATATCCGCTCTTTGAGGATTGCGATATGTATCGAAGAGTCTCGCGGCTGGGCAGATTCGTCAGAGTCGATGGAGTGGCCACGACCTCGTCACGTCGTTTTGAGGGGCGCTTTATCAGGACATTTATGCTCTGGATCGTCCTGCAGGTGCTCTACTGGTGCGGAGTCTCACCAGAACGATTGGCCGTCTATTACCGGATATTCCGCTGATCAGAGTTTTCGCAGGTAGACCTGCTGCACCGCATGACCGGAACCTTTTTCAAGGATAAGGCGGGCGCGACTGCGGGTTGGCAGTATATTTTCGCGGAGATTGAGTCCGTTGATCTCATCCCAGATGTGGAGAGCGATATGGCGAGCCTCTTCATCGGGGAGCGTTGCGTAGCGATTGAAGTAGGAGAGGGGATCGCGAAAAGCGGTCCGTCGAAGTGTAAGAAATCTTTGGACATACCAGTCGCGAATATACTCTTCCGGCGCGTCGACATAGATCGAGAAATCAAAGAAATCGGAGACGAATGAAGACTGAATCTGGTCGTTGAGATTTGTCGTGTCGCTGGTTCCTTCGCGAACCTGGAGAACATTGAGGCCTTCAACAATCATGATGTCAGGTTGTTGAATGGTCTGGAATTGATCAGGCAGGATATCGTAAGAGAGGTGGGAGTAGAGGGGAACCTGGACGTCCGGTTCTCCGGCCTTGACAGTACTGATGAAGTTGATCAGGCGACGGCGGTCATAGCTCTCCGGAAATCCTTTCCTTTTCATCAGTCCACGGGATTCGAGGATTGAGTTTGGATAGAGAAACCCATCGGTAGTGACCAGATCGACCTTGGGATGGTTTGGCCAGCGGGCCAGCAGTGCCTGGAGGATGCGCGAGGTCGTACTCTTCCCGACCGCAACGCTGCCAGCAATGCCGATGATAAAAGGAACCTTGTCCGACTGGTCACCGAGAAAAGTTCGGGTCGCGTCGTGGAGGCTCTGGGTAGCGGCGACGTAGAGATTGAGCAGACGGGAGAGCGGCAGATAGATCTCTTCAACTTCGCGGAGGGAGATCGATTCGTTGAGACCACGCAGGTAGTCAAGATCACCGTGAGTGAGGGTGAGGGGGGTGCTGCGCCGCAGCAGGCTCCATTCGTCACGGGTGAAATTGAGATAGGGTGAATGGCTCATGAGCCGATTCCGGTGATCCGGACACCGCTGTGCGTTCGATAGCGAATGTTGATGCCAATGAGAAGAGCGGTCCAGGATTCGACATAACGTGAGTTGGCCAACACGCCCCCGTCGATATAGCGGCAACCCGCGATCGATTCAACGAGAGGTTGCAATCGTTCGCGGTCGGACTTTTCGTTGCCACAGACGATGATGTCGCAGTCGACCTGGTGATCGAGATCGGCCAGAACAGAGGCGGCGACGTTTTGAAAGGCGGAGACGACCCGGATATCTTTCCCGACGGTCTCAGCTGTCTGCTCAGCCGCCGAGCCAGCCCAGACACCAAGCATGCGGGTTGGGCGACCGCCAACGGCGGGTTCGAGGGGAACCGTCACATCGACGAAGAGAGTGCCGGGGAGCAGATGGTCGCGGATCTCGCGCAGCGTCGGCAGTTGCGCGGCAAAGGGAACGGTAAGGACAACGATGGCGCCGCTGGCCGCCGCCTCGCGGTTGTCGGTGCCGCGAATGATTGGACTCGCCGGATGGAGCTTCTGCGTCAGCATTGACGCCACGCTCTGGGCGCGACTGCTGTCACGTGAACCGAGAATGATCTCATAGCCGGCGCGTGCCCAACGCAGGGCTAGACCGCGTCCCTGGTCGCCCGTGCCACCAATAATTGAGATAATTTCTTTTTTCATGAACGGGATTGTATCATCAGGGTGATCAATCCGGCTAAGCAGGAATCAGGGATTTCATCATTGGAAGTGGACAATCGATACAGACAACTCAAGGGAGAGATCAAGGCGGCATTGGCGATCGCCCGTGCTTGGGTAGCAGAGCAAATGGTCTCCGAGGCGCCCCGGGCCGATCTCCAGACACTGTGCCGCACCTTTATGCAGGTGGGCGTGAGCAGTTTTGGCGGCGGGGTGGCCATGATTGCCCAGGTGCGGCGGGTGGTCGTCCAGCAGCACAAGTGGCTGACCGAGGGTGAGTTTCTCGACGCCGTCTCACTGGGGCAGAGTCTGCCTGGCGCCCATGTCGCCAATGCGATCAGCTACATTGGATTGAAGATGGCCGGTGTGCGGGGAGCGCTCGTCGCGCTGGCCAGTTTTGTCCTTCCCTCGTTTCTGATTATGTTGGGACTGACGATCGCCCATGACCACCTGCTCGAGATTCCGGATGCTCAGAGAATCTTTCAGGGATTCAACGCCGCGGTGGTCGGATTGATTGTCGCGACAACGGTGCGACTCGGCAAGTCGGCCATGCAGCAGCAGTGGCATCTGGAGCTTGGGGTAGGCGCCGCCTTTCTGCTGATCTTTACCCAGACGACCGTGGTTGAGGTTGTTCTGCTGGCGGGAATGACCGGCTTCATCATTAAAACCTGGAAATCGAAGTTGCGAAACCGGGTTCGGGAGCAGCTGAAGCGCGAGCGGCGAACGCAGGCGCGGTCTCAGAAGGCCGAGCAGGAGGCGCGACGGCAGGCGGCCGAGCTGATCGAAAAGGGCGACCGTCTCTCGGGTGAGTATCAGCTCGAAGGGGCCATTCGCAAGAAAAAAGGGGCGGTGAGCGAGTCGGAGAAGGAGACCGGGAAGGAGCGTAGCCGGAGCCATAAGCTTCATAGTATGGCAGGGTTGGTCGTGTTGCCGGTCGTGATGTTGATGGCCTGGCCAATCATCACCCGGCTGGTGACGGTCTGGAAGCTGGCCACCGTCTTTCTGCGGGTCGGGGCGGTCACCTTTGGCGGTGGCTTTGTCATGATTCCGCAAATAGAGATGGATGTCTGTGAGGTCTACCGGTGGATGGATCACCGGACCTTTGCCGATGGAATGGCCTTTGGTCAGATTACACCGGGCCCGGTGCTCATCACCGCGACATTCATCGGATATAAGGTCGCCGGATTGCTTGGTGCGGTGGTCGCGACAGTCGCCGCCTTCCTCCCGTCATTTTTAATGACCATGATTGCCGGTAGTTCGATCGATCGATTTCGAACCAACTTTCAGGTACAGGCCTTTCTGAGCGGAGTGGCGCCGGCGGTCGTCGGCATGCTGGCAGCGGCAGCGGTCAGTCTGGCCAAGTCGGGGCTGGGGTCACCGGGGAGCTACGCCGTGGCTACCCTGGCCTGTCTGCTCATGCTGCGGGCAAGATTGAATCCGGTCATCATCATTTTTCTCTGCGGATTGCTTCACATGGGCATATCACGTGGTGTGATCAATTGGCTCGGACTTGGATTTTAGGATTGGTGATCGGGAGCAGGTAGCGGGGATGGAGAAAATGGAATGGAGATAGCGATCTTACTCTACGACGGGATGACCGCGCTCGATGCGATTGGTCCATACGAGGTACTTTCGCGGATCCCGAATGCAGTGACCAGATTTGTGGGAACAGAAAGAGGACTCAAGAGAACCGATCAGGGGAGTCTGGCGTTGCAGGCGGACTACCGGCTGGATGAGGTTACCAGTCCAAGTGTGGTCGTCATTCCCGGTGGTCCGGGCCAGAGTCAGCAGATGGAGAATGGACCATTGCTGGAATGGATTCGTGCCGTGCACGGGCAAACGAGGTGGACGGTATCGGTCTGTACCGGAGCGCTGATTCTTGGCGGCGCCGGGATCCTCAGGGG
>JBEAVZ010000480.1:0-5109 GCA_041160645.1 Acidobacteriota bacterium | reverse complement strand
AAAGCTCGACCCACCCATCGCCAGCCCCGCTGCGCCGAAGCTCGCCAGACCAATCCATTCCCGCCGCGATAACTCCCCCGCCAGTCTGTTCTTCGCCATCAACTTGCCTCTCCTTTGTTCGATGATCGAGGAATTTATCCCAACCTTTGCCAAAACTGAAGTCGACCGCAGATTGACAAGCATCGATTCGATCTCTGATCATCAAATGCTGATTACCGCAGCCATTCTCAATCCGGGGAGTTGAAGTAACACTTGACCGAACAACTGCTGACAATTGCCTTAGGCCCGATACTCATTCTGCAGGGGCGGTATGTCCGGCTCCGTGTGCCGCGATTGCCCGAACCGCCTGGGGATCGCCACGGCGTGACCGGGAGCGGCCCGCCGCTGCGGCTACTGATTCTGGGCGATTCTGCGGCGGCCGGCGTCGGCGCGGCATCACAGGCAGAGGCCCTCTCCGGTCGGCTTGTCGACGGACTGCGCCAGGACTACCACGTCGACTGGCGGCTCGAGGCGCGAACCGGCGCAACCACCCGCCAGACCATCTCCCGTCTGCGGCGGATCGGGAGCACCGGTCAGGCGCAGTTCGATGTGCTCCTGACCTCGCTCGGGGTCAATGATCTGACGAGCAATGTTGGCGAGTCCAACTGGCTGGCCAGTCAGCGTGAACTGCGTGAGATGGCGCGACAGAATCTTGGCGTCCGCCTCCTGCTCGTGACGACCATCCCGCCGATCGGTCACTTTCCCGCTCTTCCGCATCCGCTGCGCTGGTATCTCGGCCGGCGGGCCGATCGCTTCAACCGCCTCCTGCAGCACGATCTCAATGATGACCCCGCGACATCGCTCGTCGATCTTCGCTTCTCCCTCGATGCGCGGCTCATGGCCAGCGACGGTTTCCATCCAGGGCCGGAGATCTATGCGGAATGGGCACGCCGCGCCGCCGCGCTGATCCGCACGAAGCTGCCCCCCGCAGGGTTCCGGTAGGGCGCGAAACCAGGGTCAGCATCGATCCACCGCGCGTCAGCAATCTCTGCCCGATTATCTCCGCTAACCCTGTCCAGAATGGCTGCCGCGGCATATAATCGCGAACGTCATCGGACAGCTTCTTCTGTCCACCCCAAGTAAAACTGACCCACATAAAACTGAAAGGATCAGAATCTTATGAAGCGAGTGCTCTTCCTTGCACTATTTACGCTGGCCATCTCATCCCCACTCCTTGCCCAGGCTCGCTATGACCTGCTGATTCGGGGCGGCCACGTCATCGATCCAAAGAACAGCATCGACGGACCATCCGATGTGGCGGTCAAGGATGGTAAGATCGCCGCCGTCGAAAAGACGATCGATCCGGCGCTGGCCTCCCGCGTCGTCGACGCGAAAGGGCTCTATGTCACGCCGGGGCTGGTCGACATGCACGTCCATCTCTACACGGGAACCGGGTTGAAGACGCTGACTGGTGATCAGAGCGTCTATCCGGATGGTTTCAGTTTCCGGGCCTGCACAACGACCATGGCTGATGCGGGCACCGCCGGCTGGCGGAATTTCGAGGATTTCAAGCAGCGGGTCATCGATCGCTTCAAGACCCGGGTCTACGCCTTCGTCAACATTGTCGGCGATGGGATGAACGGCCAGAATGAACAGGATGTCAGCTCGATGGATTCGCAGGCGGCGGCGGCAATTGCCCGAAAGCATGCGGAGACGGTGGTTGGTTTCAAGACGGCCCACTATTCCGGTCCGGACTGGAGCGCCGTCGATCGTGTCCTCGAGGCGGGTCGCCTCGCCAATCTGCCGGTCATGGTCGACTATGGAATCGTCGTCCCCGAGCGGCCCCACGAAGAGTTCTACCTGAAGAAGATGCGTCCGGGTGACATCTACACCCACATGTGGCGAAAATTCGATCCGACGATCGATGAGAAGGGGAAGGTTCGCCCGTATCTCTTCGCGGCGAAGAAGCGCGGCGTCATCTTTGACGTCGGCCACGGCGCCGGAAGCTTCATCTGGCGTTACGCCGTTCCGTCGATGGAGCAGGGCTTCATTCCCGACTCGATCTCGACCGATCTCCACACGGGCAGTATGAACGCCGGAATGAAGGATATCGTCAATGTCATGTCGAAGATGATCAACCTGAACATGCCGTTGTCGGAAGTGGTCCTCAAATCGACCTGGAATCCGGCGAAGTATATTCGCCGCGAAAAGCATGGCCATCTCTCGGTTGGCGCGCCGGCCGATGTGGCCGTCTTTCGTCTCGAGCGTGGCAAGTTTGGGTTTGTCGATTCCGACCGGTTCGTGCGCGCAGGGAACCAGCGGCTGACCTGCGAGATGACCGTTCTCAACGGCAACGTGATGTGGGATCTCAACGGTTTGAGTAGCGATCCGTGGGATAAGAAGTAATGCTGCGGCGGGTGGTGGGGCCGTTTCTCCACCACCCGGCCGGTTGGTCTATTTGATCAATTTGAGTGTTCCAAACGACTCGGGAACGTGGTAGGTCGGACTGTTGGTTGGTTGCCAGGCGACGTGCTTGCGCCGTGGTCCACTGCCGCCCGATCCACCCGGTCCCTGAATGCGATAGAAGTTGATCCGCATGGTATTGCCGACCGCCGCCGCGCGCTGATCGATCTTCGCCATGGGAATACTCATCTCGCCGTACCAGATCTTTCTCGCTGGATCGAGGCGGGCTTTGACTTTGTATCCAGAGTTCCAGCCGACATTATGGTTGGGTGGATCGGTTGAGCGATCGATGTCGAGGTCGACCCACTCACCCTGCGGCGAGACCTGAAACTCGGTGTAGTGCTTGATATTTTTAAAATCGGTCCCGATAAAGGCTTCCGCGACATCCCACTCCCAGAGCTTGTCGGTCTCGGTGGTGGTCGATGGTTTAGCGATCAGATTGAGTTCTTCATACGGGCAGATGAAGAGCAGGTAGAGATTGCGGCCAGTCCAGCGCGAGCGGATCTCGGTGCGGTGGCCGGGGACCAGCTCTCCCCGCTGGTCACGCTCGGTGAAGACCCCGCGGACGGCGCGCCAGTGTGGAGCCTCGGGATCTGCGGTCAGGCCAAAATCGCTGGCCGACCGCAGGCTTTCGATCGTCCGCGTCTCCTGGGCCATGGCGATCGTCAAGCCAAGCAGGGCCCAGGCCATCGCCGTCTTTAATACTATGTTCATTGCGTCTCCTCTCCAATGCGACCGGTTCGCCATAGTGGCAGGTTCGAAAGATTCAAATCAGAATGTTGCAGGTTGGATTGCCAGCCGGAACATCATGCCTCTGCTGGCGGGATTTGTCATCCTCGTTGCGCTCTGCTCGCTGGCCACGGCCCAACCCATCCGGGTCGAGGAGAGCCGTTACGCGATGGGAAGTCTCTATGTCATCGAGGCCTGGGGAGAGGATCGGCCACGTCTGCAGCGGGCTCTCCAGGAGGCCCTCGATGAGGTCGACCGGCTCGATCGCTTGTTGAGCCACTACAAGAAGGAGAGCGAGCTCTCGCGGGTCAATCGCGAGGCCTGGCCGGGGCCGGTACGGACCGATCAGGAACTCTTTGATCTTCTTGAAGCCTCGCTCAACTACAGTCGCGCGTCGAACGGCGCCTTCGATATCAGCGTCGGACCATTGATGCGTGCCTGGGGCTTCTTTCGGGGCGATGGCCGCTATCCCCGCGATGCGGAGCGGCGGGAGGCGCTGGCGCGCATCGGTTACCGGAAGGTCAAGCTCGCGCGGGCGACCCGCTCGATCACCTTTACCCAGCCCGGGGTCGAGCTCGATCTTGGCGGGATCGGCAAGGGCTATGCGGTCGACCGCGCCGGGACGGTCCTTCGCCGGGCCGGCGTCGCCGCGGCCCTGATCAGCGCGGGTGGAAGCTCGATCCTTGCGATTGGCCATCCACCCGGCAAGACTGCCTGGACGGTCAGTCTCCAGGATCCCTATGACGCCGAGAAGCCGGCGCTTCCAATTCAACTGCGGGACGAGGCACTCTCCGTCTCTGGCAGCGCGGAGAAGTTCTTTGAGCTGAACGGGCGACGCTACTCGCACATCATGGATCCGCGAACCGGCCACCCGGTCGAGTCGGTGCTGAGCGTCGCCGTGGTCAGTCGAACCGGGATCGATGGCGACGCGCTCGATAATGCCTTTTTTGTTCTTGGGCCACGCCGCGCGAGCGGACTCAGGAGAAGATACCCGGTCAGAGAGGTGATCTTTTTTCTTCCCCATCCAACCAGAAAATGGACGATGATCCGCCGCTGATCAGCTCTTGGCGGTCCACTGCCACCGGACCGTTCGAAGCAGCTGGTCGTCGATCATCTCTGCAGAAGTTCCCCGTGGCAATCTGTCAGTTGGCAGGAATATTGTTAACTACCGCACTTTGTTGGATCGGTAGATGGCCATCCATCCTTGGCATTGTTCTGTCTGCCGCTTGTCCCAATTGCACCGGGAGCGAGGAGAGTTGGAAATGCGGGGCTGAAGACCCGCACTCCCAGTATCAAGACCTCCTTGACGATCAGTTTTTTAAGTTTGACAGTCTGCGTCACGGGAGGCTCGAGACTGGGAGTGTGCCCGACTTTAGCGGAGATCGATCACCGCGTAGGTTCCCATCTTCGGGATCGTTCCTTCATAGACGCCCTTCGTGATGAGAGTCTCTTCGAGGGACTCTTTGGCGAAGCCGAGGGCGGCGAGGGTTCCCGAGCGATAGTTGCCGCGAACCCTAATTCGTAGCCCCTCTGCCTGCCGTCCGCTGTAGTTGAGGAGATGGACGCGTCCGCGCGCGCCATCACCCGTCAGCCGGGCAATGATGATCTCTGAGCCATAGACCCGCAGGCTGCGGTTCTCATCGCCGATCTTCACCCGGATCGTCTGGGCGAAGGCGCTCGGGTCGGCGGCGTCAGCCTCCGGATACTCCTTTGTGCCAAGCCGGATGTTGATCGGATAGTTTGCGACCGGCGCGGGAACGATCCGGTAGAGGAGGTTCCGACGCGTGAGGAGGTTGAGTACCTCGTCGATCTGCGGCGAGTTATTGTCGACGACGGTAAAGTCGGCGACGATCGGAAGCCGCGCCACCGGCAAGCGGCGGAGGTCGTTGATCGTTCGGGCCGCCATCTCCAGGTCTTCGCGCGCCACCTTGAGCAGGG
>JBEAVZ010000521.1:0-14758 GCA_041160645.1 Acidobacteriota bacterium | reverse complement strand
GTTCTCGGCGCGCATGGCGACGATGGCGCTGGCGGCGGCATTGGCTCCGGTGAGGGTGGTGAAGGTGACGACATTGTACTGCATGGCCGCCCGCCGGATAGCGCGTTCATCGTAATAGGATGACCGGCCGAGAGGGGTGTTGACGATCAGGTCGATCTCATCGCTCTTGATCAGGTCGACGACATTGGGGCGTCCTTCATTGACCTTGTAGACACGGTCACAGGGCACTCCGGCGTCGGTGAGGATGGCGGCCGTCCCGCGGGTCGCGATGATGCGGAACCCGGTCTCGTGGAGCCGGCGGGCAATGCGGATGGCATTCTTCTTGTCATTGTCGTTGACGCTGATGAAGGCCGTGCCGCCGAGGGGCAGACTGGCATTGCTGCTCATCTGGGCCTTGGCGAAGGCGAGACCGAAGTTGTCGGCCATGCCCATCACTTCGCCCGTCGAGCGCATCTCCGGTCCAAGCACCGGGTCGACGCCAGGGAACTTGACGAAGGGGAAGACCGGCGCCTTGATGAAGAAGTTGCGGACGGTCAGCTCCTCCGGCAGCCCAAACTCCTTCAGGGTGCGCCCGGTCATGACGAGCGAGGCAATCTTGGCGAGCGGGACGCCGGTCGCCTTGGAGACGAAGGGGACGGTCCGTGAGGCCCGCGGGTTGACCTCCAGGACATAGACGATGTCATCCTTGATCGCGAACTGGATGTTCATCAGACCACGAACGCTCAGGGCGCGGGCGAGGATGCGGGTATACTTCCGCATCGTGTCGAGGTGTTCCGTCTTGACCATGTAGGGTGGAAGCACGCACGACGAGTCACCGGAGTGGATGCCGGCCTCTTCGATATGCTCCTGGATGCCGGCGATCACGCAGTCTTCGCCATCGGCAAGGGCGTCGACATCGACTTCGAACGCGTCTTCGAGGAAGCGGTCGATCAGCACCGGCTTCTCGGGGGAGGCCTCGACGGCGTTCTTCATGTAGTTCTCGAGGCTCGACTCGTCGTAGACGATCATCATCGCGCGGCCGCCGAGCACGTAACTCGGCCGGACGAGAACCGGGTAGCCAATCGAGGCGGCAACCCGCTTGGCCTCATCGACCGTCACCGCCGTCCCATTGACCGGCTGGGGGATGTTGAGATCGGCGAGCAGCTTGCCAAAGCGTTTCCGGTCTTCGGCAAGGTCGATCGATTCCGGACTCGTCCCAATAATTGGAACCCCGGCGTGGTGAAGCCGCATGGCCAGATTGAGCGGCGTCTGTCCCCCAAACTGAACGATCACCCCCTTCGGCTTCTCGAGTTCGACGATGTGCATGACATCCTCGAAGGTCAGTGGTTCGAAGTAGAGCCGGTCGGAGGTGTCATAGTCGGTCGAGACAGTCTCCGGATTGCAGTTGACCATGATCGTCTCGAAGCCGGCATCCTTGAGCGCGAACGAGGCGTGGCAGCAACAGTAGTCGAACTCGATGCCCTGACCGATTCGGTTGGGGCCCGAGCCGAGGATCATGATCTTGTCACGATTGGTTGGCGTGGATTCGCATTCGCTCTCATAGGTTGAGTAGAGGTAGGGAGTGTTCGACTCAAACTCCGCGCCGCAGGTGTCGACCCTTTTGTAGACGGGGAGAACGCCCTGCGCCAGCCGTCCGCGGCGGATCTCGTCTTCGGTTGTCTTGAGCAGGTCAGCGATCCGCGCGTCGGAGAAACCGTACCGCTTCACCTGCTGGAGGAGGTCCTTGGGCAGACTGGCCACCGTGAACTGCTGCAGTTCGTTCTGCAGGTCGACGATCTGCCGCAGCTGGGTCAGAAACCACAGATCGATCCCCGTCAGCTCATGAAGCTCGTCGAGCGGCCAGTCGCGTTCGAGGGCGGCGTGGATGTAGTGGATGCGCTCCGAATTGGGAATGATCAGCTTGCGCCGCAGAGTCTCGTCAGAGACGTTGCCGACATAGGGCGAACCGCGTCGTTCGAGGGAACGCACCCCCTTCAGGAAGGCCTCCTTGAAGGTCCGGCCAATCGCCATGACCTCGCCAACCGACTTCATCTGCGTTCCCAGCACATCCTCGGCGCCCGGGAACTTCTCGAAGGCCCATTTGGGGATCTTGACGACCACATAGTCGATCGTCGGTTCGAATGAGGCCGGAGTCTTCCGGGTAATGTCGTTCGGAATTTCGTCGAGTGTATAGCCAACCGCCAGTTTGGCGGCGATCTTCGCGATCGGGAAGCCGGTCGCCTTTGAGGCGAGCGCCGATGAGCGGGAGACGCGCGGGTTCATCTCGATCACCCGCAGCTCGCCATTCTGCGGATTGACGGAGAACTGAATGTTCGAGCCGCCGGTCTCGACGCCAACCTTGCGGATGATGCGGATTGCTGCGTCACGCATCATCTGGTACTCGCGGTCGGTCAGGGTCTGGGCCGGGGCGACGGTGATCGAGTCGCCGGTGTGGACTCCCATCGCGTCAAAGTTCTCAATCGAGCAGATGATGACCACGTTGTCGGCGAGGTCACGCATGACCTCGAGCTCAAACTCTTTCCAGCCGATGATCGACTCTTCGACGAGAATCTCGCTGGTCGGGCTGGCCGTCAGGCCGCGCTCGGCAATCTCGGAAAACTCTTCGCCATTGTAGGCGATTCCACCACCTGTCCCACCGAGGGTAAAGCTGGGGCGGATGATGATCGGAAAGTCGATCTCCTCGGCCGCGGCCTGGGCCTCTTGCATATTGTGGCAGAAGCGGGCTTTCGGCATGGAGAGCCCGATCTCGTCCATGGCGTTCTTGAAGAGGAGGCGGTCTTCCGCCACCTTGATCGCCTTCAGTTTGGCGCCAATCAGCTCGACCCCGTACTTCTCAAGGACCCCGCCTTCCGCCAGTTTGACCGTCAGGTTGAGGGCCGTCTGACCGCCAACGGTGGGGAGAAGGGCATCGGGTCGCTCACGCTCGATGATTGCGGTGACCGATTCGACCGTCAGTGGCTCGACGTAGGTGCGATCGGCCAGCTCCGGATCGGTCATGATCGTGGCCGGATTGGAGTTGACGAGGACAACCTCATAGCCTTCCTGTTTGAGTGCTTTGCAGGCCTGGGTGCCGGAGTAGTCGAATTCACAGGCCTGACCAATGACGATCGGACCTGAACCAATGATCAGAATCTTATGCAAATCAGTTCGTTTGGGCATAGTGGCTCTATATTATGGAAGGCAGCCGGATCATGTCCAGTGATAACTATTATCACCGGAAAAGATTGGGAGGCTCTGTCAGGTTGATCGCCTTATAAACTTGCCTGACAAGCCGGGAATGGGAGAGAGGACGATAGGACTGATAGGACCAATAGGATTTTTTTCTCAGATCGATCTGATCGCTCTTCCTGGCAATCACCAGTCCCACCAGTCCCACCAGTCCCACCTGTCTCACCAGTCCCACCAATCCTATCGATCGGAGCGCCTGAATCTTAAAACGCAATTGCCCCGGAGGCTCAGTCGATACTGAGGCCGCTCACCCAGGATTCACGAAGGATCCGGGCGATGAGACCGGGCCGTTCGTCGCGCGCGGCGGCGCGACTGATGTTGACGACGCCATTCCAGATCGGGCGTTTGAGGAAGAGGCCTTCGATGCGCAGACGGGTTCGCAGGTCAAGACGCTCGCGCGGAGGAAGTTTGACGCCGCTGGTGTAGCGGTCGAAGGGCGCCGCGACGCTGGCCATCGATGGCGACGAGGCCGACCGGACAAACTTGCGCTGGTCGAGAATGGCCAGCCGGCGCGTCGCGGCCAGATCCCGTGACTCCCCGAGGATGAACCTGACCTTGTGCTTGTGCGAGAGCCGCTCGACCTCCTCGTGGAGATGGCGAATGACCCGCAGGGCCAGTTCCTGGGCATCGAGTGAGGTCGCCAGCGGTTCGCCCGTGACCATCTCGACCATCTCGGCGAGACCGATCGGGCAGATGGCATGGCTCGACCAGTTGAGTGAAAGGAACGCCTCTCCCCCAAGGCGCATCGCCAGGAGAGCGAGTGAGCCATCCTCGCCCCGGGCGAGCAGCTTCTCGAGGAAGATCCGTTTTTCGAGCGAGGCCTGCGCGGCCAGTTCAAGCAGACCGGTCAGCAGATCGGGAAGCCGCTCCCGGTCGCCCTCCGCCCGCCGCCCCAGACGCGGCAGATTGAGTCCGACCGAGGAGAGGATAGCCGCCCGCCACTGCCAGTCCTGTCCGGTCCGTTGGAGCCGCTCTCCCGCCAGGCCATAGCGGTTGGTGAAGGACTCCTGCGTGCCGGCGTCCGTCAGGCGCGGTTCCGGCCCACCAGCATTGTCCCGGTCGAAGGCGATGACGATCCCGCCCCGCTCGACCATGACGCGCTCGAGCAGTTCCAGAAATGGTTCGTGATCCGGGTGCGCCAGGAAAGATGGCGTGAGGTGGAGGATCGGGCGCGGCCCGGTGAAAGTCCGCCCATCGGCGTCTCCCTCGAGGTAGACCTCGAGGAAGACGCGCAGAAAGTTGCGTGCCGTTGCGCCGATCGATCCATAGTCGGCGCTGGCCCGCTCACCGGCGGCGCCAACCTGTGGCAGCTGCTCGATGTAGGGCGGAGCCTCCCAGTCGAGGTGAAGGTCGCAGCGGATGGGCTGACCTCCGCGGGCGATCGTCGGCGCCGAGAGTTCGAAGAGCAGCCCCTGGGAGAGCTGCCGCAGCTGGCGCTGGTTGAGCCCGACTAGCAGCGGGGCAAAGGCGTAGTTGACCGAATCCCAGGTCATGGCCTCGCTGAAGTAGCCCTGGAGGGCGGCGGTCCAGGTGACGAGATGGGAGGCGAGAACCTCGGGGCGCCGGGCCGGCCGCGACCCGGCAAAGCCGCCAGGCAGCTTGACCCCGTGCCGCTTGATATAGTCGATCGAGCAGATCATCTGCTGGGGGCGATCGATCTCGCCCGTATTCTCGATGTGCAGATCGCCGTCGAGGTGGGCAAAGGAGACCTTCTCGGAGAAGACGGCGAGCATGGCATACTCGCGCTTGATCGCCTCGGCGAGGGCCAGGCTCGTCCCCTCCGGACCGTGGAGCAGTGGATGGTCAGCGGCGCGGCGCGTCCCGTCGAGCGACTGGATCAGCCGCGCGGCGTCATAGACCGGGACACCAAGCCGGGAGTGGGCCCGGTAAGCATCGAGCAGCCCCTCCTCGATCAGCTTCGCATTGACCAGACCGCGAATCAGCGGGCTGGTCAGATTCCTGATCCCCAGCCGCTCGATCTGCTCCCGCACTCCCTGCGCCAACTGCTGCGCCCGTTCCGGTGTCAGTCCGGTCTCCCGGATCAGTGCGTCGGCAATGCGGCGCGGATCGAAGACCGCCACATCCTCGTGTGACTGCCGAACCATCAGTTCCGCGTCGCCAAGCATCAGCTCATCTTCACTCTTTTCTGACATCCTGGTCTCTCCGCCACTAGATCAAATACAGGTCTGGGGCCGATCGAGTGCCTGGCCGGATCCGGCGATCAGGCTCGAGCGGGGAAATGGTTCAGCGGGCCCGCCCCCTGTCCCAGTCCGGGAGCCTGGCGAATGGCCGCGCTGACATAGCTCTTCGCGGTCCGGACGGACTCGAGCAGCGACGCGCCCTGCGCGAGTTGCGCGGCAATGGCTGCCGAGAGGGTGCAGCCGGTGCCGTGGGTGTTTCTGGTCTCGATTCGTTCTCCGTGCAGGTAATGGATTTCGTCTCCATCTAGGAGCAGATCGGTCGCCGTCGTCGTCAGGTGGCCACCCTTGACCAGCACGGCGGGGGCGCTCGCCGCGCCATCCGCGCGGCAGAGGGCGGCGATCTTTCGCGCCGCCTCCTCCATCCCGGCGAGGTCGGTGACCGGCTGCCCGATCAGCCGCTCCGCCTCGGCGAGGTTCGGCGTGATTACCCTCGCCAGCGGCAGCAGATGGCGCACCAGTTCACGTACCGCCGCATCGTCGATCAGATCGTAACCACTCGTCGAACGGATCACCGGATCGACGACCAGGTTTGGCAGATGGTGGCGGGAGATGAACTCGGCCGTCGTCTCGATCGTCTCGCGGGTCGGAAGCATCCCCGTCTTCAGTCCGGCAATCGTGAAGTCATCGATCAGGGGTTGGAGTTGAGACTGCAGCGTCGCGGCCGATTGGTGGACCGCGCCATAGACGGCAACGGTGTTCTGCGCGGTCAGCGAACTGATCGCCGCGACGCCGTAGCAGCCAAAGGCGGCAAATGTCTTGATGTCAGCAAGGATACCCGCCCCGCCCGACGGATCGTATCCGGCAATTGAGAGGACTGTGAACATAGAAAAAGATCAGGATGAAGATTAAATGGTTAGCGTTGCGGCAATCGTGATGCCAGGTGGTCGAGAGTGTTTATCCGGAATCCAGAGTGATGATCAGGATTGATGATCGAAATTATAGATGGTGACCACCTTATCTTGTGCAACAAAAACAATATACCACCAGATCGAGCCAGGCTCTAACCATTTTCGTCAATAGGAGTTTGAATCTTAGGACTGGTAGGACTAATAGGACCTATAGGACCTATAGGTCCAGTAAAACGCGTAGACCGCTTGGATCGATCTGACAAAAAATCCTATCAATCCTATCAATCCTATCTATTATCTAACGAGTTCATCATGCGATCGCCCAGGGGCAGGGGAGGACTGGACCGCGGCGGAATCTGGGTTGGCTTGGCTTTTCGCCCGTTCGCTGTGTAAGATGATCATCTCGCGGCAGCGCCCCGGTAACGCCCCGGCATTGAGTGCGGCCCAGCTCAACCAAACGTCACGATCTCTGCACGATCTCGGTCACCCATTGAACCCGTAGAACCCTTGAAATTGAAATTGATATCGAACTGATCTTCAAATATGCCAAGAATTGGAATTGAACTTAACAACGTCTGCAATCTCGACTGCACCCATTGTTTTCGGAGCATCTACCGGGGAGGGGCTGAGAACAATCACGATCTTTTTCTGCCGCTCGAGGTGCTCGACAAGATCCTCGTCGAAGCCAAGCCGCTTGGCTACCACCACGTGGCGATCACCGGCGGCGAGCCGCCCATGCATCCGCGCTTTGGCGAGTGCCTCGATCTGATTGCCAGTCATGGCTTCACCTACCATTTTCTGACCAATGCCCGGAACTTCAGCAAGACGCTCAAGGCGCTCATGCCCCCCAACCGGCGGGCCAGGCTGGGTGGCATCTCCTTCAGTCTCGATGGGGCCACTGAGGCGACTCACGACAAGATTCGTGGAAAGGGCTCCTACCGCGAGGTGGTGACCGCGATTGCGACCTGTCAGGCGGTCGGGATCGAGACCTCGATCATTACGACCATCAACCGCGTCAACCGCCACGAGATCGATCAGCTCGCCCTGCTCGGCGCCCACCTCAAGGTGAAGCGGCAGATCTTTGGCCACCAGAACCCGACGGAGCATAACATGGGCGAGGATCTGATCATCCCGCTCAGTGAATGGCGAGCGGTGGAACGGGATGTCGCCCGCGTCATGACCGAGTTTCGCCACGAGATCTCCATGGCCGTCGGTTTCTACACCGACTACTATCTGCCACGCTGCGCGCCCCTCTCCCTCGACGATCTGAATATCGACTATCGCGGGCGGTTGACGCTCTGTTGTCAGCTCTCGAACTATCGTGATGCGCAGGGGGATGGTGACGACGTGGTGGGCGATCTGAAGAAGATCAGCCTCTCTGACGCGCTTGGCAATCTCATGGGGCTCGTCCGGACGGTTCATCGTGAGCGGCTGGCCATGGCCGCCGATCCGCAGCAGCGGGAGAAGCTCCACTATCCCTGTCTGGTCTGTGTCGAGCGGTTCCAGAAGACGGGTGAAGAGCCGATGCTGGTCCAGCTGACCCGCACCGCCTGAGGCCACTCCGTTATGGAGTGACCTCGAGCTCGAGATCGAGAACGATCTCGGGCACGGTCGGGCTGTCGGTGATCAGGGTCAGGGTCTGGCGGTGGACGCCGACCGGCAGATCGAGCTGGCTGCGAATCTGCAGGGTGTAGCGCTTGCCGACGCCCAGCACGTTCAGCTTGGCCGACATGGCGCTCGCCGAATGGCGCACCTCGCGGATCCGGATCAGCTCATTCGATCGATTGGAGAGGGTCATGAGACCGACCACGCTCATGCCCTGCCGGGTCGACCCCTTCCAGTGGATCGACGGTGAGATGAAGAAAGGGCCAATCTGCCGATCGTTCGGCGTCTGGTCGTCGATGATGTTCAACCTGACGGTCAGCCCAAAACGCTCCCGGACCGGGTCATTGGTCACCACCTCGGCCGTCTTGGTGATCGGTCCGCTGTAGCCGACGGTGCTGATTTTGAGAGTGATGTAACCCTCCCGACCGGGAGGGACGACTTGCGAGAAGTCGCTTGCCGCGCACCCTCAACTGGGGACGACCCGGACGATCTCGAGGTCGGATGTCCCGGCGTTCCGAAAACGGAAGGTATGGCTGGCGCCAAGGCTCTTCTTGACGTCGCCCAGATCGTGCTCGACCGCGTCGATAACCAGTCGTGGCCCCGCCTTCGCGCCACGGGCCGGTTCCTGTGCCGCTGCCGCGGTCGCCAGTAGCGCCATCACCAGAAACAGATTTCTCATTTTATCTCCATTCGAATCAGCCACCCCGGGACGATCCGCCTAGCGGGTCGTCCTGATGGTGCGTGTCAGTTCACAAACCAGAAGCTCCATGAGCATTCGTGGCGTCGCCAGCGACGATTTTAAGGCCAGATCGGTCTGCGCGACCAGTGAAATGCTGTTGGTCAGCCGCTCCTCATCGATTCGGCGGGCCTTCTCATTGAGGTAGGTGACCGCATAGGGCGACATGCCGACGGCCTGCGCGACCTCGGAGTTGGGCAGGTTGAGGCGCATGAGGTCCTTGGCGATCAGCAGGCGGCGAAGATTGACGGCGATCGCTCCGATGATCATCAGTGAGAGCGACTGGACCGATTCATCGGAATTGGTATAGAGCCGGTCGAGCAGCCGCAGGGCACGCGGCCGGTCGCCGGCAATCAGCGCATCCGTCAGTTCAAAGTTGGAATGTTCGCGGCTGTAGCGGACGAGCAGGTCGATCTCCTCCCGGGTGATCATGGCCCGACTGCCGCCGGAGCCCCGGGTATAGTTGATCAGTTTCTCCATCTCAGCGGCGAGCCGGGTCAGGTCGACGCCGACGGTGGCGACCAGCCAGGAGGCGGCTCCGGGATCGATCGCGCAATCGGCCTGCGCGGCATACTCACGGACCCACTGCGTGGCCTGCTGATCATCGAGAGGGCGGAACTGGACCACCTGGCAAGCCTTGCGGAGCATGGTCGCAATGTTGCGCCGGTTGTCCATTCCGGCGGTCACGAAGATGACGACCGAGGTCTCCGCCGGGGTGGTCAGGTAGCTCTTGAGCAGTTCGAGCTGCTGTTCATCGGCGATCGATTCGAAATCCTGGACGATGACCACCCGTCGCGGCGAGATCATCGGATACTGGCGGGCCAGTCCAAGCGCGTCTTCGAGCCGCCCGGAGGCGGCGGAGAAGCTGGCGAGGTTAAAGTCGCGGACCGCCGGGTCGAGCAGCGCCGCCTCGAGACTCCGCATGGCCTTGTCACGCAGGTGCTGTTCCGTCCCTTCGAAGAGGTAGAGTGGCGCGATCGTCCCCGCCTTCAGCTGACGCCAGAACTCGGACTGGCTTTTCGCCGCATCGGCTCCATCGCCCCCCTGGCCCCTGTTGGCTTGCCCTTTCTTCATCAGAAACCCTCGAGCAGCGTCGTCATGAACGCTCGTGAGAAGTCCCGAGCCAGTCGGTCGACGGCTGGCCCCTCCTCATTGAAAAAGTCGCGGGGATCGCCCGAGATCTCGTATTCGCCACGGAAGATGTAGTTCTGGTTGTCGAAGAGGATCTTGTTCCGCGTCTGGTCCCGGACGGTCAGGCCGACGGTAATGGTCACTTCAAAGAGCCGCGCCCGTCCGAAATCATCGAGCAGCACCGGGCGAAGCGCGAAGCTGCGGATGGTTCCATTGATGACCGCGTCGGCCTGCGCGGCCTCTGGCCGCACCTCGAGCGACCGCCCGCGTCGCAACACCTCATCGATCAACGAAGCGGTAAATCGCTGCTCGACCTTGAAGCGCTGCGTCTCGTTCTGGAAGGGCGGAATGCCGACCGTTTTGATGTGCCGGGGCAGCCAGTCTCCCCGTCCGACCGGACGATAACATTCCGTGAAGCCGGAAGTGAGGATCAGAAGCATCGAATAAGCGATTATGCGCATCTTTGTGTTCATGAAAAATCTCCCATTGGGATAAGCGAGTTGGAATAATAACACGGGATATCCGGGGGCGGACAGGTCGGAGAGGTGGGCTCTGTCCAGCCAGGCGCGAGCTTCTCGCGACTGGCTCGGTGACAATTGGCGCACCGCGGCAGTTCGTGCTTCGAACTCTCAACATTTTTCTGAGGCAGCAGGATTATGCTGAATATTCACTGGGCAAGTCGCAGTCGTTTCTTCACTTCACCTACCTTCAGGCGCCACCTCGGTCTGGCGGTGGCGATCTTCTTTCTGGTCAGCGGATCCTCCAGTCAGATGGCCATCGCCATCGAGCAGGAGCGGCGAGAGCAGGAACTCTGGGAAGATGAGCAGCCCGGATTCCGGATGGCCCCCCGCCGGGATGCGCGACGCTACCTGCGTCTCGATACTCTGGCGATGCGTCGCCTGCTCGAGCAGGCCCCGCTCGAGGCCCTTCGGGAGGCGGATGACCGCCGGGTTGAGATTCCGCTGCCAATGCCGGATGGGACGACGATCCGCTTCAGCCTGGCGGAGTCTCCGGTCATGGAGACAGCCCTCGCCGCCCGTTATCCCGAGATTCGCACTTACAGCGGCGCCGCGATCGGTGATCCATCGGTGACCATGCGCTGCGACCTGACTCCGCAGGGGTTTCACGCGACGGTCATCCAGGCCGAGCATGAGGTTGTCACCATTCACCCCGATCTGCGCACGCCCGATCTGCGCACCGACCCGCGCGCCAGCCGCTATGTCAGCTCCTTTGGCACCGCGACCGGCGACAGTGACGAGCCGCTCGTCTGCGATTTTCGCGATCCCGACCGGCCGCAAGGGGGCGTCCCCTTCGACCAGCAGGAGCTCGATCTCTCCGCCCTCAGCTACCAGTCGGGCGAGACGCTGCGAGTCTACCGCATCGCCATCGCCGCAACCTGGGAATATTGCAACACCTTCGGGGGAGGAACCACTGCCGGCACCGTCGCTTCGTTGATCACCTGGCTCAATGGCGTCAACGCGATCTACGAGCGCGAATTGACGATCCGGCTGCGGATGATCGACGCGCCAACGATCATCTACTCGAACGAGCGTGGGTTCAGCGCGTCGAGTGATCCCTTCTCCAATGGCAATACCGGATCGATGCTCAGCCAGCTTGGTCAGGTCATGGCCTCGGTTCCGGTGAGCAGTTTCGATGTCGGCCATGTGCTCGGCACGGGCGGCGGCGGGGTTGCCTACCTTGGCGTCGTCTGTCGCGACTCGACCATCTCCGGCGGGCCGGTGAAGGGGCTGGGCGTCTCCTCGGTGAGCGGATCGCTCGGCAACTCGGGTGGACTCTACGTCTTTTCGCACGAACTCGGCCACCAGTTTGGGGCTTTTCACACTTTCAACGGAACGACTGGCAACTGCGGCGGGGCGAATCGAACCGGCAATTCGGCTTTTGAGCCCGGTTCCGGGATGACGATCATGTCCTATGCCGGTGGCTGCGGCACGGACAACATTGTCGCCCCCGGCGGGGCCAACATGCGGTTTCACGTCGGCAGTCTGCGCCAGATCTTTGGCCATCTCGAGGGGATTGGACGTTGCTTCACCGGCGCCAACACGGCCAATGGCGCGCCGACGATCAATGCCGGACCCGACTACACGATCCCGCTCGGCACGCCGTTCGAGTTGCGGGCGACGGCGAGTGATCCGGATGTGGCCGATGCGCCAAATCTCACCTACACCTGGGAACAGGTCGACGCGGGGATGACCTACAGCAATCCGCCCTACAGCGACAGCGGCGATCCGACGACGACGACCCGCCCGATCTTCCGGTCGTATACGCCGGTGAGTAGCCCGACGCGGGTCTTTCCGAGTCTCAACTACATTCTCAACTTTGCCAACGTGCCGCCGGAGACGCTCAATGGCCTTCGTTCAGGCGAGAGTCTGCCGGCGATTGGGCGTCTCCTCAACTTTGGCGTGACGGTGCGTGACAATCGCCCCGGCGGCGGCGGGGTCGCCGAAGACGGGGTACGGCTGACTGTCGCCGGCAACGCCGGTCCCTTTCGGGTCACCTCGCCAAACACGGCCGTGAGCTGGGCCGGGGGATCGACACAGACGGTCACCTGGCAGGTCAACAACACCAATGTCGGCCCGGTCAATTGCGCCCAGGTCCGGATCAGTCTCTCGACCGATGGTGGCCAGACTTTCCCGGTCATTCTTCTTGCGGCGACTCCGAATGATGGCACGGAGACGGTCACGCTGCCCAGTGGAATGGCCAGCACCCAGGCGCGCCTCAAGATCGAAGCAGTTGGAAACATCTTCTTCGATATCTCTGATGCCAACTTTGCCATCACCTCGACCGGAACGGTCAATCTGCCAAGCCTCGCCGGATACACCTTCAACCCGGCGACGCCGGTCGCCAACACCCCCTTCACAGGAACGATCACCGGTGCCAACTTCGTCACCGGCGCGACCCAGGTCTGGTTCTGTGCCGAGGGAACCTCGACCTGCAGTCTCCTTCCGGCGGGGAACGTCAATGTGACCAGTGGCACCAGTCTCAGCCTGAGCGGAGTCACCCTGACCGCCGGGAGATGGCAGGCCTATCTCCAGACGGCCGCCGGGGTCTCGAATCGCTCGGCGGGCTTTACCGTGCAGGCTCCGGCAGGCGCCGCGCCAGTCGTCACCAGTTACACCTGGATACCCGCTGCTCCGGTGGCTGGCGAGCCGTTTGACGGGACGATCAACGGCAGCAACTTCGTCGCCGGGCAGACCCGCCTCTTCTTCTGTGCGAGCGGGTCGATCACCTGCACCGAGTTCGAGTCGACCCGGCTCACTTTTGTCAGTTCGAGCACCCTTCGCCTCAGCGGGGCAACCCTCGCCGCCGGTTCCTGGCAGTTCTATGTCCAGAATCAGACCGGCCCGTCGAACCGGTCGGCCACCTTCACGATCAGCAATACCGCCGCCGTCAACCCGGTCATCGCCAGCTTTGCCTGGAGCCCGACGATTCCCATCTCCGGCTCGCCCTTCGGCGGTGTCGTCACCGGCTCCAACTTTGTCGTCGATTCGACCCAGGTCATCTTCTGTCAGGCGGGTGGGACAATCTGTACGCTCATTCCCGACTCGTCGGTCAGCGTCAGCAGCCCGACCAGTCTGACGTTGTCCAATATCTCGCTCAATGCCGGCTCCTGGCAGTTCTACCTGCAGACGGCGGCCGGCAATTCGGCCCGCTCGGCCGCCTTCACCATCCAGTCGGCGACCAGCAATGTTCCGCTGATCACCGGTTATACCTGGGATCCACCGATTCCGATCACGGGGCGGCCTTTCAACGGGACGATCAGCGGCGACAACTTCGAAGCGGCCGGAACCCGGATCTTCTTCTGCCAGATCGGTCGTCCATTTTGCGTTCGCCAGTCTGACACGCAGGTCACGATCGTCAGCCGCAAGGAGCTGCGCCTGAGCAATATTGTTCTCGCCAGCGGCACCTGGCAGTTCTATCTGCAGACGGCGGCTGGCAATTCGACCAGATCGACCAGTTTCAATGTCCAGTTGACGGTGCTTGGGCCGCCGACCATCACTGGCTTCTCATTCAACCCGGTCGACCCGAAGCCCGACCAGCCCTTCGATCTGACGGTCACCGGCAGTGGTTTTGTGGCCGGCGTGACGCGGGTCTTCCTCTGTCCGGAGGCGAGCGATAACTGCACCGAGGTGCGCCAGGCGGCCGTCTCTGTGCCGACCTCGGCGCTGCTCATCAGTGAAGGGATCAGCCTCGGCGCGGGACGCTGGCAGATCCGGGTCCAGACTACGGCAGGTGTCTCGCCCCGTTCGGAAGCCTTTACGCTCCAGGCGGGGCAGTCCGTCCCGCCGCGGATCACCAATGTCAGCCTAAACCCGTCGCCGCCGCTCAACGCCCAACCTTTCACCATGACGGTCACCGGCGAGGGCTTCGTCCCCGGGGCAACCCGCCTCTTTGTCTGCCCGGCCGGGTCGATCTCCTGCGCCGAAGTTCCCGCGGCGCGGATTACGGTCAACTCGACGACCAGCCTCGTCGTCACCGCGCTCACTCTCACGGGTGGAAGCTGGCAGATCTACGTCCAGACTACGAGCGGCGCCTCGACCCGCTCGGCGGCCTTCAGCGTCCAGAACCCTGCTCCCCAGCCGCCAACCATCACCAGCTACACCCTCGATCCGGCCGCCCCGGTGGCCAATCAGCCATTTCTGATCTCGCTCAATGGCAGTGGGTTCAGTACTGGCGCGACTGAGGTGCTGTTCTGTGTCAGCGGGACGGGGACCTGCAGTAAACTCCCGACGAGCACCCTGACCATCAATAGCCCGACCAGCCTCCGTCTCGCCAATGTGCGACTCGTCGCTGGCAGCTGGCAGTTGATGGTCACGACTCCGACCGGCAACTCCTCCCGCTCGACGCCCTTCACCGTCACTGACGGAGCGTCGGATCTGCCGACTGTCGCGTCATATTCGTGGACTCCCACCACGCCGGAGGCCTCGAGCACCTTTGGAGGCCGGATCAGTGGCGCCAACTTCGCCCGCGACGGCTCCGCGGTCTTCTTC
>JBEAVZ010000485.1:0-3861 GCA_041160645.1 Acidobacteriota bacterium | reverse complement strand
CCATAACCGTCACCAATGCTCGCGCCATGCGGCAACAGAACATAGTTGTCTGAAATATAAGCGTAGGCGTGGAAGGAGACGGCCGTCACGTCGTACTCGCGCGTCGTCATCGCCACCTGGTTGAGCGACTGGATGTCACGCAGAACGTGCGTAAAATGGAGCTCGCCCGTGTCCAGCTTGTCGGTCGCCAGCGCATAGAACATGAAGGCATCGTCCGAATCGGGACTGTGCGCAACCTTGATCTCTCGTGTCATAATGATGAAAAATCCCCTGAATATGAAAATTGCGGTTTCCGGTCCGCCTCAGTCGGCCGCTGCATACTCGCGCAGCGGATGATAGAGAGTGTCTCGTTCGACGGGGAGGAAGCCCGCTTCGTTGATCAGTCTGATGATCTCGTCACGGGTCGCCTCGTTGTCGCTCTTCGCCTCGACCAGGTAGGACTCCATCAGCTCTCCACCGCGGCTGATCGTTCCGTCGAAGTCGTTCGCCCCGAAGTGGAGCGCCGTCTGGGCGAGTCGTTTCCCGAGCATGACCCAGTAGGCCTTGATGTGATCGATGTTGTCGAGCATGAGTCGCGAGACGGCGATCATCTTCAGACTGTCGATCCCCGACGGTCCCGGCAGATGCGCCAGCTGCGTTCCCGGCGGATAGAAGGCCAGCGGGATGAAGCACTGGAACCCTCCCGACCGATCCTGCTGCTCGCGCAACCGGACCAGGTGATCGACCCGGTCGGCGGTCGTCTCGACGTGGCCGTAGAGGATCGTCGCGTTGGTCTTCAGCCCCGCCGCGTGAACCTTGCCCGCCACCTCGAGCCAGCGGTTGCCATCGGTCTTGTGCGTGCAGACCCTCGCGCGGGTCTCCTCCGCGAAGACCTCCGCGCCGCCGCCCGGGCAGGAGTCCAGCCCGGCCTCCTTGAGCCGCTCGATCGTCTCCTCGTCCGACATCTTGTAGAACTTGGCGAAGAAGTCGATCTCGACCATCGTGAAGGCCTTCAGATGGAGCGCGGGAAATTCGCGCTTGATCGACGAGAGCAGGTCAGTATAGTAAGAGAAGGGAAGGCGGGTGTTGAGCCCGCTGACGATGTGCAGCTCCGTCGCTCCCTGCTCCCACGCGTCACGGGCGATCTTCAGGCACTCCTCGATGCTGTGCGTATAGCCGTGCTCTTCGTTGTGCTTGGCGAAGAAACCGCAGAACTTGCAGTCGGCATAGCAATAGTTGGTCGGGTTGAGATGGCGGTTGACATTGAAATAGGTCGCCCGATCGTGCTTCCTTCTTCTGACAATGTCCGCCAGCCGGCCAATCCCGTGCAGATCGCTGCTCCCGAAGAGCGTCATCCCGTCCGCAAAGTCGAGCCGAACTTCGGCCTGCACCTTCTCGGCAATCGGCGCGAGGGCCTGATCGACCAGATAAAAATTCTCGTTCATTACTTTACTCCTTCATTCGCCGACGGATCAGCGACTCAATCTCCGCCCGGACCAGTTCGCCCGTCGCCACATACATGCGCCGGGCAAGTGTGCCGCCTTCCGGCTCGATCTCCCGCCCATCGATGACAATGCTCAATGGCGTGCCCCATTTTCGCTCGTCGCCAACCCGGCTGCGGAGCCGGTAATGGCGCGTCCTCTTCCGCCCGGTCTCCTCCTCGGTAAACATACCGTAGAGGGGTTTATGGCGCGTCAGGAACTTCTCGAGCTCGGCGGCCGTCGAATATTCGCTGATCCCGATCACTTCAAATCCCTCTTCCCGGTAGGTCCGGTAGAGATCGTTGACGGTCACGATATCGTAGTTGCTGTTGTGGCAGAAGGTCGCGAAGAAGTGGAGCAGGATGATCTTCCGATCCTTCACCAGTTCGCCCAGACGAACCTTGCGCCCCTCGAGCGTCTGCACCTCGAAGTTCTCGAGCTCGAGGTCAACGTTTCGCAGCGAGGCGTAGTCGTGATCCTGGCTGCCCGTCACCGCGTTCTCCTGAGCCTGACCGTGACTCGCCAGCAACCCGACCATCACCAGCGCCCAGCCGGCCCATATCGTCCCCGGATTTCGTCTCATCACCGTCTCCCAATCTGCTCAACCTGCTCAACCTGCTCAACCTGCTCAATCTGGCCAATCTGGCCAATCTGGCCAATCTGCACTCACCCGCCGCGGCCCACCTCGTTATGAGAAGAGCAGCACGTCGGCGGCGATCGTCACGAAGAGGATCACGCTGACATAGGCGTTGGTC
This sequence comes from Acidobacteriota bacterium, assembly GCA_041160645.1. Classification (GTDB taxonomy): domain Bacteria; phylum Acidobacteriota; class Blastocatellia; order RBC074; family RBC074; genus CAIOZW01. The sequence continues at coordinate 1,646 of JBEAVZ010000485.1, read as the reverse complement.
GTAAAGAACGCCATATCGAGTTTCGACAGATCATCGGGGCGCACCAGCCGGTGCTGGTGAATCAGCAGACCCGCCGTCGCCGCCAGCCCGATCATCCCAACCCAGTGGAGCCCATTCAGTCGCGCGATCCAGACCAGGACGATGAACATCACCAGGTGGAAGATTCGCGCGACGAGCAGCGCCCGCGCCACACCGAGCCGCGCCGGAATCGAATGGAGCCCGGCCTGGCGGTCAAAGCCCTCATCCTGACAGGCATAGATGATGTCAAACCCCGCCGTCCAGAGCAGCACTGCGAGGCTTAGCAGCAGCGGCGTCGGCGCATCGATCGCGCCGCGCACCGCAATCCAGGCCCCGGTCGGAGCAATCGCCAGCGCCCATCCCAGCGCGACGTGCGACAGCGCGGTGAAGCGCTTCGTGTAAGAGTAGAAGAGCACCGACCCGAGCGCGAGCGGCGAGAGCTTCAACGCGAGCGGATTGAGCATCGCCGCCGCCACAAAGAAGAGCGCCGCCGCGGCGATCGTGAAGATCACCACGTAGCGCGCGCTGAGCAGTCCGGCCGGAATCGCCCGCATCCGGGTCCGCGGGTTGGCGGCATCGAAGTCCCGATCGACCAGCCGGTTGAAGGCCATCGCCGCCGAGCGCGCTCCGACCATCGCCAGCAAGATCCAGAGCGTCGTCGCCAGCCCCGGCAACCCCTGCGCCGCCAGCACCGCGCCGAGCAGCGCAAAGGGCAGCGCGAAGAGCGTATGCTCGAACTTGATCATCTCCAGCGTCGTCTTCAGATTCTTCAACATAAGACCTGCCTTGCTCCTGCGCTCATCGTTGGCGCGCCGGTCGACTCCCCTCCCAGCGCGTCAGCTGCTCGTGGGAGACCCCCAAATGGTCGAGCAGGCGGTGGCAGAAGTGGTCGATCAGGTCGTCGATGCTCTTTGGAAAATGGTAGAAACTGGGCATCGCCGGCACGATCCGGACCCCCATCCGCGCCAGCTTGAGCATGTTCTCGAGGTGGATCTCGTTGAGCGGCGTCTCCCGCGGAACGATGATCAGCAACCGCCGCTCCTTGAGCACGACATCGGCGGCCCGGTGGACGAGATCCCGCGTCACCCCGCTCGCAATCGCCCCCAGCGAGCCCATACTGCAGGGCAGAATGACCATCGCGTCGGAGAGATACGAGCCGCTGGCGATCGTCGCCCCAATATCATTGGCCGAGTGGGGAATGATCTTCTCTGAATCGCGCCCGATCAGCTCCCGGGCGACCCGCCGGTCGGTCCCGGCAATGCTGATCCCCAGCTCCTCATTGGCCACCCGAACCCCGGCCTGGGTCGCCACCAGATCGATCCGCTCGACCTCCGGACTTGCGTCCAGCCACTGCAGCAGCCGCTGCGCGTAGATTGCTCCGCTGGCGCCAGTTACTCCGATGGTGATTCGCGTGCCTCGATCCATATATTTATATCCTTTTCAAACAAAAATTCACTATAGAAGTCGCGGGAAAAGCTTGTCAAGCTGCGCTTTAGCACGGTAAAAATTCAAGGAAATTGACAAGAATCGACTACCAGTCCGGCACCAGTTCGACACCCGTTCAGGAGGTCTCTGCCGTCGCCTTTTGGTTATGAATCAGGTCTCCGGTTGTGACAATATTGCTCCAT
>JBEAVZ010000456.1:0-3179 GCA_041160645.1 Acidobacteriota bacterium | reverse complement strand
CATCAAGACGATTCTCACCGCCCCGGACCGGATTCGACTGGTCGTCGTCAAGGTTGAGACAACCGAGCCTGGCCTCTACGGTCTTGGCTGCGCGACCTTTACGCAGCGGGCCTACGTAGTCCAGACGGCGATCGATAAATATCTGAAGCCCTTTCTGATTGGGCGCAACGTCGACGAGATCGAGGATATCTGGCAATCGTCCTACATGAGTTCATACTGGAGAAATGGTCCGGTTCTCTTCAACGCCATCAGTGGTGTCGATATCGCGCTCTGGGATATCAAGGGCAAGCGCGCCGGCATGCCGGTCTACCAGCTGTTGGGCGGCAAGGTGCGGAGAGGCGCGGACTGCTACTTTCACGCCGCGGGAAGAGACTTCGTCGAGCTCGAGGAGCGGGTGCGCCTGGCGATCGAGAAGGGCTTTCGTCACGTGCGCATCCAGTCCGGAGTGGAGGGGATGGCGACCTATGGCGCCGGTGGTCCAAATCGTGGCACCGGTGCCGGTGCGGTCTCGGGTGACGAAGCGATCGGCCCGACCAATCCCCGCGCAATCTGGGAGTCGGCCAAGTACGCCCGCATGGTTCCAAAGATGTTCGAGCGGATGCGGGCCAGGTTTGGCGATGAGATCGAACTGCTCCACGATATTCACGAGCGGGTGACCCTGCCGCAGGGCATTCAGATCTGCAAGGATGTCGAGCCGTACCGCCCCTTCTTCATCGAGGATCCGTTTCCGCCCGAGGAGAACGACCACTTCCGACTGCTCCGCAGCCAGTGCAGTACGCCGATCGCGATGGGTGAGCTGTTCAATACGCAGCACGAGTATCTGCCCTTGATCAAGGATCGCCTGATCGATTTTATTCGGATTCATATCTCCCAGATTGGCGGACTCAGTCCGGCGCGGAAGGTGGCGGCCCTCTGCGAGTACTTCGGGGTGCGGACGGCCTGGCACGGACCGGGGGATGCCTCGCCGGTCGCCCACGCCGCGCAGCTGGCGCTCGAGCTGGCCAGCTACAACTTTGGCGTCCACGAGGGCTCAGGCTTTCCCCAGAACACGCAGGAGGTCTTCCGCGGTTGTCCGGAGGTGCAGGATGGCTACATGTTCGCCCAGGAGAAGCCGGGGCTGGGCATCGAGCTCGATGAGAAGCTGGCGGCAAAGTTTCCATTCCCGGATGGTCCGCCCGACTTCGACTACAGCTGGGGAACGACCCGCCGGCGCGATGGCACCGTCATTCGTCCCTAAACCAGTCAGTCCCCGCGATAGGGAGCAACCAGATGGCAGATAATGAAACTCAACCAAGCAGCCGTGAGATTCTCACCCGGCCGGGACCACCGGCTGATCATCGCCTCGCCTATGGACCGGACCCGGAGCAGTTTGGCGATCTCCGGCTGCCAAAGGGGGCGACCGGGGATGGGCCATTTCCTGTGGTCGTGGTGATCCACGGCGGGTGCTGGCGGGCAATGCACAGCCTTGACTACATGGGGCATGTCTGTGCCGATCTGACCGCGGCCGGCGTCGCCACCTGGAATATCGAGTACCGCCGGCTAGGTCAGGAGGGTGGGGGCTGGCCGGGAACCTATCTCGATGTTGCCGCGGCGATCGATCACCTCCGTGAGCTGGCCAGGCAGTATCCACTCGATCTGCGCCGCGTCGTCGTCACGGGCCACTCCGCCGGCGGCCATCTGGCCCTCTGGGCGGCCGGACGAAGGCAGATCCCTCGTGGGAGTCTCGTCCATCAAGACGATCCGCTCCCACTCTCCGGTGTGGTCCCTCTGGCCGGTCTGACAGATTTGACGCTATCCGGGACCGCCTGCGACGAAGAGGCTCCCCGGATGCGTGGTGCAGACGATACTCTCAACCAGACATCACCGATCGCCATGCTCCCGCTGGGCCTGCCGGTGGTCATCATCCAGGGAGAGGACGACCAGCCTGTCCCTCCCGCACAGGCGACAACCTATGTCGCGGCAGCCGAGCGGAGCGGCGATCGCCCCCGTCTCTGCCTCCTGCCGCAGACCGATCACTTCGTCATTGTCGATCCGCACTCCAGTGTCTGGCCACGGATCAAAACCGAGATCCTCCATCTCCTTGCGGATCAGGATCCGCAGAGGGATGGAGCCTTAAGTCACTGATACTTCCACAGGAGGAAAGTCCATGAAGTCCGATAAGCCCGAGAGTGGCCTTGACCGGCGCTCTTTGCTCAAATCCGCAGTGGCGGCTTCGGTCGGATTGGCCGGTGCAGAGAATGCCGTCGCCGCACCGGTCGACACCGACTCTGCCCTGCCGTCCCAGACCGCGCAGTCTCCGCGCCGCACGACCGTCCGGGAGAAGGTCAAAATTACGAAGCTCGAGACCTTCCTCGTCAAGCCGCGGTGGCTTTTTCTGAAGATCCATACCGATGCCGGGGTGGTCGGGCTTGGAGAGCCGGTGACGGAGGGGCGGGCGCGCACCTGCGCCGAGGCGATCCGCGAGATCGAACCCTACCTCGTTGGCAAGGATCCCCGCGATGTGATCCACCACTGGCAGGCCATCTATCGTCACGCCTTCTACCGAGGTGGTCCGATCCTCACCTCGGCCCTCAGTGGAATCGATCAGGCGCTCTGGGATATCAAGGGGAAGCTGCTCGGCGTGCCTGTCTATGAGCTGCTCGGCGGTCCGACCCGCCAGCGCATTCGCGTCTATGCCCACGCCGGGACCCCGGAGCTGGTTCGCGAGAAGCGGGCCCAGGGGTTCACCGCCTTCAAGACCGGGCCGGCGCGGCTCAATGGCCGGTATGCCCGCATCGTCGAGAACAAGGCCTGGATCGACAATGCTGTCGCCAAGTTTGCCGAGCTCCGCTCGATCGTTGGCAAAGAGGGCGACATCGGCATCGATTTCCATGGCTCTGTCCCCCCCGCCACGGCGAAGATCCTCATGAAGGAGCTCGAACAGTTCCAGCCCTTCTTCTACGAGGAGGTCATCAACTGCCAGGATGTCAACCTCATGGCCGAGCTGGCCAAGACGACCCACATTCCGATCGCGACCGGTGAGCGGATCTACACCAAGTGGGGCTTTCGCGAGATTCTCGAGAAGGGCGCGGCGACCATTCTCCAACCCGATCTCTGCCACGCCGGTGGAATCAGTGAGGTGAAGATCATTGCCGGAATGGCCGAGGCCTACTATGCCTCGATCGCGCCACACAATCCGC
>JBEAVZ010000337.1:0-15154 GCA_041160645.1 Acidobacteriota bacterium | reverse complement strand
CGGGCCTCGGCATCGTTGATCCGCAATGGCGCCGCGCCCGGCTCCGACTTGACGGTCAGCCGATTGACCACCTTCCTCACGCCAGCGACCAATCGCAACACGTTCCCGGCCCCGTCCTTCTCCGGCTGATGGTCAGCCTCCCCCTCGAGCGTCACCACTCCGTCGACGACCTGGTAGCGGTACCGCGTGTATCCAAATGGATTGTAGGCCATGAGCGTCGCCTTGATCGCCTCTTCAAGCGTTTGCGCGGCCTGCTGATCCGGACTCAGTGTCGTTGGCGAAGCAGTCGGGAGGCCCTCCGCCGGCGATGAGAGAGGGGCCGGTGAAGCGAGGGTTTGGGCTGGCTGATCGTACAGCTGCTGCTCGCGCACCTGCTGGCGCCAGAGCAACCACGCAATCACCGCTCCGACCAGAATGAGCAGGATGCCAATGATGATCAGGGTCAGCTGGGCAGAGGTGAAGCGTGGAAAACGGCGGACCGTGTCCGGGGGTGAGAGGTAGATCCCCTCCTGAAGCGCGGATGGCTCACGATCTGTTCGAACGGGTTGGACTGGTGGCGTGACCGGCGGCGGGGCAAGCGCGAGGTTGGTCGCCTCCTCGCGCTCCGCGCCACACTTCGGACAGACCTTCATGAAGGGCCGCAGCGTGATCCCACATTGTGCACAGAGGATCGATTTTGATTCCATAGCGATCTGGTCCTGCCCATTCAGGTCTGGCTCGGGGCTGGTCTGACTACCAGCAGGAGCGCACCGCCGACGTCAGCGGCTCAACTCGAGATTGAGCGGCCGCAGCAATACTTCACTCATCCAGGCCTGGGGAGGCTGGGCGAGCATCGAGACGATCACCTCGGCCACTTCCGCGGGCAACATCGCATAGCCCGCGCTGCGCCCGCCCTTTGTCTCGTCCCCCTCCGGGAGACGATTGGCAACCCGGAAGAAGTCGGTCGCGACCGAACCGGGCAGCAGCGCCGAGACGCGAATATCCCACGGCCGCACCTCGTGCCCGAGCGACTCGGTAAAGCCAATCAGACCAAACTTCGAGGCACAGTAGGCGGACATATTCTTGATGCCATTCCGGCCAGCCCCGGACGAGATGTTGATGATCTGCCCCCCGCGTTGCCGCTTCATCGCCGGCAGCACCTCACGACAGAGCAGAAAAGGGGCGGTCAGGTTGGTCTCCAGGACCGTCTGCCAGTCGGCGAGCGCATAACCATCGACCTCGCCATTGAGGCTCAGTCCGGCGTTGTTGATCAGGATATCGACCCGCCCGAAACGGTCGATCGTCCCGGCGACCGCCTCACGGATGACCGACTCCTCGCGAATATCGCCGCTGCAGACCAGCGCCTCGGTCGCACCGGCCTCGCGGGCGGATTGCGCCACCTCATCGAGCCGCGACGCGGACCGACCAAGGAGCGCCAGTCGCAGCCCCTTTGCGGCAAGGGCAAGCGCCGTCGCCCGTCCAATGCCGGATGAGGCGCCGGATATGATCGCCACCTTCGTCGAATTCAACTCATTGATCATCGTCGACCACCTTCTCCACCTCCAGCGGCCCTGGGGCACGCCGCTGACCGGCGTCATTTCAAATTGCGGTTCAGAAAGGCAACCACGGTCTGCCAGGCATCGGCCGCATCGGTCGGGCTGTAGACTTCGGGACGGGTGTCATTAAAGAATGCGTGGGAGGCTCCGGCGTAGACCTTGACGTGACCATCACGCTGGTGCTCGCGCAGCGCCGTCGCCAGCCGATCCATCTTCTCCGTCGTGATCCAGGCGTCCTTCTCTCCACCGATAAAAAGGAGTGGACAGCTCAAATTGGCAATGAAATCGGTCTCTTCCGGCACATCACCATAAAATGGAGCTGCGGCATCGAGTCGCTCAGCACAGGCGAGGCGAAGGGCAAAGGTGCCACCCATACAGAATCCGGTCACGCCGACCGCGGTGACATCCGACCGGGAGCGCAAGCCGGCCAGGACGACCCGGAGGCTGGCCAACCCCTTCTCGAGGCTCAGTCCGGCCATCAGACGCGCCGCCTCCTCGGGGTCGCGGGTCGTCACTCCATCGTAGAGGTCCGGCGCGACGACCAGAAACCCCGTCGCGGCGTACCGCCGGGCAATATCTTCGATGTGGGGCGTCACGCCCCACCACTCATGGATCAGGATGAGGGCCGGACGCGGCCCATCCCCTGCCGGTCGCGCCTCGTATGCGGCGACGGTCAACCCGTTCCCGGCCAACTCGATCCGTCCGGTTCTGATCTCACTATCGGTTGTCGACATCTTGTCCCTCCTCACAGACAGGGTTGTTAATCTGACTCTGCCAATTAACGAATATAACTATTCGGTCAGGGTGGCGCAAGAAGTGGTTGGGCCCGCCCGACTCCTCGCCTGAATTCAATTTTCAGGCCATAATAGGCCACTGATCGGGGTTCATCACCGCGCCTTCCTCGAGGAGAGGGGCGTCAAACGAGTACCAGCGGAGGAGGAAAACATCATGGCCGAAAATATACTGATCGAACGGAATGATCGCCTCGCGATCATCACGATCAACCGTCCGGACAAACTGAACGCCCTCAACATCAGGACCCGCGAAGAACTCTCCGACGCGCTCGATGAGCTGCGTGACGATCCGGCGATCCGCGTCGTCATCATCACTGGCGCGGGTGAGAAGGCCTTTATTGCCGGCGCGGACATCAGCGAATTCGAGGGCCGCACGGCGATCGAACAGCGGGCTGTCATGCGCGCACGCAACATCTTTACGACGGCCGAGGAGTTTCCGAAGCCGCTCATCGCCATGATCAACGGATTCTGCCTCGGCGGCGGGAATGAGCTGGCCATGTGCTGCGACCTGCGGATTGCCAGCGAAAAAGCGCGCTTTGGACAACCCGAGATCAACCTTGGCATCATACCCGGCGGCGGAGGCACGCAGCGCCTGACGCGCCTGATCGGCGAAGGCCGCTCGATGCAGATGATCCTCACCGGTGAGATGATCGATGCCGAGGAGGCGCGGAGGATCGGCCTGGTCAACGAAGTCCATCCGTTCGCGGAGTTGCGTGAAAAGACCCTGGCCCTCGCGGCCCGCATCGCGAGCAAGAGCCCGGTCGCCCTGTCGATGGCCAAGGCCGCCGTCAAGGGCGCCTCCCGGACTACCCTCCGCGAGGGGCTCGACCTCGAGATCGACCTCTTCTCGCTCTGCTTCTCGAGCGAAGACAAGGACGAAGGCGTGCGCGCGTTTCTCGAGAAGCGTCAACCCGATTTCAAAGGACGATAGTCGATCGTTCAAGAAGGAGAGAGCAGAAAGAATGAAGAGAACCGACTGGCTGAAACTGAGCCTGGTGACGATCCTGACGCTCATTGGCGGTCACGGGATGGCCCGCGCCTTCCCCGACTACCTGAAGATCTATGCCAACGATCCCCAATCAAAGCTTGCCCTGCGGAGCCAGTGCGCGGTCTGCCACGTCAATCCCGCCGGCGGTGGAGCGCGCAACAGTTTCGGGATCGCCTTCAAGACGGCCGGCCTGCGGATCACTCCCGAACTCCGGGCCAACTTTCCCGACCTTTTTGCGGCCGCCCCGCAGAATCCGCCGGTGAAGTTTATCGAAGGTTCAGACGCTGAGGCCATCGTCACGATCGACGGTCGGCAGTACGTCATCAATACCCGGACGAAGACCGTGCGCGAAGTGAACGAGGTGAAGCCCCCGGAGACCATCGCCGCCGCGCCGCAAAAGAGAGAGCCTGTCACCCCACCCGCCCCCGCCGGAATCTACCAGTCGAATGAACAGCGCCTCGTCAATCTGCCGACGGCCGCGCCGATCGCTGGCGGGTCTCTCTGGACCGACTTCAACCATCGGTTCCCCTTCGGAAAACCGACCAATGCCGCCGGACTCTTCGGGCTCGACGCCCAGGCGCTCCCGTCATTCGGGGCCATCTACGGCGTGACCGACACCTTTCATATCGGGGTCTATCGGTCGCCCGGCGACCTGGGCCGACCAATCCAGCTGCTGGCCGGAGCGCGCCTGCTGGGTGAAGAACGGGGCCATCCCTTCTCGGCGACGGCCCGCTTCGGGATCGAGGGCCGCGACAACTTCCAGCGACATTTTGCACGCAGCTTCGAGGTCGCCATCGCCCGGAGCGTCACCCGGCACGCCCAGCTCTACCTTGCGCCGACGATCACCTTTGGTGACCGCCCCTTCAACGCCGACCTGACGGCCGAGGTCCCGGGTCGGACCAGCTTCGCCCTCGGACTGGGCGGCGCATTCCGGGTCCGTCCCTCACTGAACCTGCTCGCCGAAGCCAACTACCGGCTCAATGAGAACTCGCGCTACCTCGAGATCGGCTCGGGCATCAGGAGACCGGTCGTTGGTTTCGGAATCCAGAAGGAGAGTGTCTCGCGGCGCCACGCCTTTACCCTCACCTTCAGCAATGGACCCGGAACGACCATGTCCCAGCGCTCGCAGAGCCGTGGTCTCTACTTTGCCGATGACGGTCTGCGGGGGCTGACGATCGGCTTCAACCTCTCCCGCCGCTTCTTCAAATAGACCGAAGAATTAAGCTGGCGACTGGGCCTGGCGACTGGATTAGTCGCCAGGCTCATTTTTTCTTCCGCGAATATCTGGCGAGTGTATTGGGAAAGATCAGGACATCGGCCTGCGGCTCTTTGGTCCCCTTCAGAATCTCCTCCGCACGAACCCCCTCACCGTAGACGGCCTGATTGTCATCGACATCCTGTTTGATCACCGTTCCCTTCAGCTCAAGCCCGGCAAAGACGCCCTTGCTGCGCGAATAGGAGAGGATCTGGGCGTCGAGTCGCAGATCGGTTCCGGCGCCTACCGTCCGCCCCACCGGACCGGCGGCAACCGAGGCATCGCCCCCCATCTCGAACTTGCTCTTGAGCAGACTCTTCATCCCATCCGGTGAGACAAAGAGCAGAACCAGGTCGGTGGCCTGCGCGCCAATCTGGAGCCCGATGCTCCCTCCGGCCAGGTCGAAGAAGGCCGGCGCACTCCAGCCGGTAGCGGTCCGGCAGCTCGCCACTCCGCGCCCCTTCCGTCCCCCAACGATCAGCCCTCCCTTGAGCACATCGGGAAAGACCGCCACACAGACAGCCTTGTCGAGCACGCTCAACGGGACGGAATTGTCCGGCACCCCCATGATCTCCTTGAAGACCTCGGCGGCTTTGCCCGCCTGCCTGATCGCATCCTTCTTGTCCGCCAGTCCGGTCAGTGGCAGCGCCATCCCGAGGAGGGTTGCCAGCAGGGTAACCTTGATCTTGTCTCTTGTGTTCATCTGAGCCTCCTTTATCGGCTTTGTTGTTGGGCCAGTTGTCGGGAAGCGGTCCGGCAGGACGTCATTGGACTGCCGGCCCCGTCTCGAGCGGCTTCTCTCAGTGTGCGGCCCCGAAGGCGACCAATCCGCCAATGATTGTCTGCGCGACTGAAAAGTCGGGGTTGAGCAGGGCAAAGTCGGCATCCTTGCCGACCTCGATCGAGCCCTTCCGGTCGGCCACTCCGCAGACCCGCGCCGGTCCGCTGGCCGCCATCTCCGCGGCATCGACCAGCGACATGCCCGTAAAGCTGATCGCGTTGCCGACCGCCTTATTCATGGTCAGCACCGAGCCGGCAATGGTCACCCCATCGCGGAGGGTGCAGAGCGGACCACGAACCTCGATCTCGAAATCACCGAGCGTGTAGATCCCGTCACCGTGCCCCTGGGCCGCCGTCGCGTCGGTGACCAGCGTCAGACCGGTCGGACCTTTTGCCTTCCAGGCGAGGTCGATGAGGTGGGGATTGACGTGAACGCCATCGCAGATGATCTCAGCCTGGATCCCCGGTTCACAGAGGCAGGCCGCGGCCAAGCCAGGCTTACGATGGTGGACGCCGGACATTGCATTGTAGAGGTGGGTGGCCCGGGTGGCGCCGGCCTCGATCGCCGCGAGGGCCGTGTCATAGTCGGCGGTCGAGTGGCCCAGCGATGGGGCGACCCCGGCCCTGACGAGGAGGCGGATCAACTCAAGCCCTCCCGGAAGTTCCGGAGCAAGCGTCATGATCTTCACCAGCCCGCCGCCGGCCAGCAACAGCTCCTCGCACTCATCCAGATTCGGATCACGAATCCCCCATTCCGGCTGCGCCCCTTTGAAGGCGACGTTCATAAACGGACCTTCGAGGTGGATGCCCAGGATGGCCGCTCCGCTGAAGGCGCTCTTCCGGGCGGCGACCGTCTCCTCGACCGAACGCAGCAGCTCTTCGTGCCGGGCGGCGATCGTCGTCGCCAGAAATCCGGTCGTTCCGAACCGGAGCACCGACTGGGCAATCCGTCCAAGACCGGCAACCCCGCCAGCCATGACATCTTCCCCGCCACTGCCGTGAAAATGGGTGTCGATAAATCCGGGCATCAGAATCTGCCCCGTCGCGTCGATGATCACCGAGTCCGGCTCGGGATCGATCCCGGCCGCCGGACCGGCATACGCGATCCGCCCCTCCTCACAGAGCACGAGGCCCTTCTCAACCACACCGAACGGGGTCACCACTGCCGCCCCAACTATCGCCATTCGATCCGTCATCCGCTTCTCCAATCAGTATCTCCCCTCAGTATCTCTCCGCTGTTACTGGTTGTATTGGCGCGTCACCCATCTCTCATCGCTGATGCGATCCCTGACGTGAGCCGATCAAACTGGCCGCCAGGCTTCCAGCAACTCTGCAAGCCACCATAAAAGTCGATCCGGAGGCCAATGTACAAGCTATGATAAGAGCCGGTGGCAATGTTCAACCACATCTCAAATATACGCCTTTTTTCTGGTGGTGTCCTGAAATATAGCTGGCGCCCAGGGCAAAACAGTGTGACATTTTGCCCCGGGCACGGTGGGAAAATTTGCCACTATTCGCAATCAAAAACACAAACAGTTAGCATAAACATTCTATTTGCTGCTACTTAAGCAACACAATCGCCAATGTCAGAGCACTGGCATAGTAATTGATTACTTGCGGCATTTGGTGACGGTGCGCGACGATTCTGAGCGCCCGGGTCGGCACAATCTGGCCGCCCCCGCACCGCGTAAAGTGCAGAAACTCAAAAGTGAAATGAGGCTGAGAGCAGACAGTGACTAACCACAACGACCATCATCACGGGCATCAGGATCATCACGGGCATCAGGATCATCACGGGGACCATCCGACACCGTATCAGCGGTTGTCGAATATGCTCCTGCTCGATCGCATCGACTACGTGGTGATCGTCATCTACACGATTCTGATTGGTCTATTGACACTGGCCGTCCCCCTGGCGGCCCAGGCGCTCGTCAACACGATCGCCGCCGGGATGTTGATCCAACCGCTGATCGTCCTGACCCTCGGAGTTCTCGGAGCGCTAATCTTTGCCGGTATTCTGCGGGTCCTGAAGCTGATCATCCTCGAGAAACTTCAGCAACGGATCTTTGCCCGGGTCAGTCTCCACCTCGCCGATCACATCCCCCAGATTCAGCACGGGGCGATCGAAAATGAATTCCTGCCCCAGCTCGTCAACCGCTTCTTTGATGTTCTGACCATCCAGAAGACGATGTCGAAGATCCTCTTCGACGGTCCGGGTGCGGCGTTGCAGGTCTTCATCGCCCTCGTGCTGATGTCCTTCTACAGCCCCTACCTGCTCGCCTTCGCGGTCGGGTTGATCATTTTTATCGTTTTCGTGATCTGGGTTCTCGGAATTGGCGGTCTGCGGACGAGCATTCAGGAGTCGTACCGGAAGTATGAGGTGGCGGACTGGCTCGAGGAGCTGGCCCGGTGCCACGTCAGCTTCAAGATGAATGCCTCCCCCAACTTCTCCCTGCTCAAGGTCGACAATCTGGTCGTCAACTACGTCAAATCCCGCCGGAGCCATTTCCGGGTCCTCTTTCGGCAGGCGATTGGCATCTACGTCTTTCAGGCGATCACAAGCGCCGGGGTGCTGGCGATCGGTGGCTGGCTGGTGATCAACCGCGAGCTGACGCTCGGACAGGTGGTCGCTTCAGAGATCGTGGTGGTCGGGGCGCTGGAAGGTCTGGAGAAGCTGATCCGACTGATGGAGAGCTACTATGATCTGCTGACCGGACTCGACAAGGTCGGCCACCTGACGGATATGGAGACGGAGCGCGCGAAGGGCCGCGAACTGCCGGTCAGCGAGCAGGGAGCACGGGTAAGCTGCCGCAAGGTGCGGTTCTCTTACAGTGCGGATTCGGAGATCGTCTCGGACCTCGATCTGACGATCGAGCCGGGAGAGCACGTCAGCCTGGTCGGCAAGAGCGGGGTTGGCAAATCGACTCTCGTCCAGATGTTCTGCGGGTTGCACGAACCAACGCACGGTCTGGTGCAGATCAACGGGATCGATATCCGCGATCTCAAGCTGACCAGCCTGCGCCGGTCGGTCAGCATGGTCAGCGACACCAATGAGGTCTTTGCGGGGACGATCGAGGAGAACATTCTTATGGGGCGGGGCGATATCAGCCACGGCGATCTGCAGTGGGCAATTGGCCTGGCCCAGCTGAACGATGAGTTGGCCCGCTTCCCCCGCGGCCTGCAGTCGAAGCTGGTCTCGGAGGGGCGGAACCTCTCCCGCGGGCAACTGCAGCGCATCATGATCGCCCGCGCCATCATCAACCGACCCCAGCTGTTGATACTTGATGAAGGTTTCACCGGCGTCGACGAGAAGGACAAGCTTGCCATCCTCGACGCGCTCTTCAATGCCGAACACGGGTGGACGATCGTCGACATCTCACACGATCCGGAGATCGTCTCACGCACCAAGAAGATCCACGTCATGGCCAAGGGACAAATCGTCGAATCGGGCTCGGTCAAAGAGCTCCTTCAGCGTGAGGACTGCGAGCTGCGTCGACTCTTCCCGACTTTAAGTATCTGATCGCCAGGAGCCAGGAGGAGCTGAAAACCATGCAAAGAGTTCACGCCAAGTTCATTACCCGAACCCCCGAGATCACCTCGCTGAAGATGATGGAGACGCGGCGGGGGCTGCGATCGGTCGCCGTTGCCTTTCTGATCCTGATCCTGGTCCTCAGTGTCTGTCTGGTCTATGTTCCCTGGCAGCAGTCAGTGACTGGCTATGGGCGGGTGATCGTCTTCTCGCCGATGGAGCGACCGCAGAGCATCGAGGCCCAGATTCCGGGGCGCATCCGGCGCTGGAATGTGGTCGAGGGGCAGACGGTCCAGGCGGGAGAAGTGATTGTCGAGATCCAGGATATCGATTCGAAGTTCCTGTTGAACGACCAGGTCCGGCGGCTCGAGGAGCAGCGCACGTTTCTGCAAGCGGGTCTGACACAGTCCCAGGCGCGCGAGGTCGCGCTGAGCAACCAGCTCAGCGACATCACCAACTCGCGGAATGCGGCGATCCCCGCCGCGGAGCAGCGACTGCGCCAGGCGGAAGATCGCCAGCGGGTGGCGGAGCAGAACGTGGAGCAGGCGAAACAATCGGCGCTGACCGCTGAGTTGAACCTGCGCCGTCTCGACGAACTGTTCCGGAAGGGGTTGCGTTCGAAGCGTGATCTCGAGTTGGCCGAGCTTGAAATAGTGACGGCGCGGACGCGCCTCGAGAGCAACCTCGCTTCGCTCGAGGTCGCGCGACGGGACCTCGAGGTGGCCCGGCTCGATCGTGAACGGGTGATCAATGACACCTCGGCCCAGGTCAACAGTCTGCGCGCCTCGGTCGCCTCGGTCCGCGAGACGATCGCCAAGACCAACAGCGATCTGCAGAAGCTGGGGATCGACATTGGCAACGTCACGGAACGAAATGACCAGCGGATCGTCCGCGCGCCCCGCGAGGGGAAGGTGGTCCGGGTTATGCAGGTGGGGGAGGGCGAGACCGTCAAGGCGGGTGACCAGCTGGCCTTGCTGGCTCCCGTGAGCACCGACCAGGCGGTTGAACTCTTCCTGTCGGATTACGATGCGCCGCTCGTCGATGTTGGGCGGGCAGTGCGGCTCAACTTCGCCGGCTGGCCGGCGCTGCAGTTTGTTGGCTGGCCCTCGATTGCGGTCGGAACATTCGCCGGGCGGGTCAAGGTGATGGACGCCGTCGATGATGGCAAGAACCGCTTCCGCATCATTGTCGTGCCTGACGAAGAGGCGATCAAGAGCGGACGGGACGAGAAATGGCCGAAACTGGACCAGCTGCGCCCGGGCGCGGAGGTGAACGGCTGGGTGCTTCTCGACGTGGTTTCAATCGGTTTCGAACTCTGGCGTCAGTTCAATGCCTTCCCGCCAACTGTCAGTCGTGGCCCGATCGGCGAAAAACCGAAGGTCGAGTTTGACAGCAACAAGGAGAAGAAGAGCAAAGACGACGAAGAGAAGGACGATAAGTAGATGAGAGACCGGAGCAACTTTTCACCAGCAGCGATCTGCCTCACTCTGGCAATCCTCATGACCGGCTTCGGTGAAGTCCCGGCCCAGTCGCCCGGGCGAAGTGAAGATATTACCGAGTCGGTCAGATCGGCCTTGCGGATGCGGCTCGGCTATCCCCCGCTGCCCTACGCCGGGGAGCCGGAACAGGAGGGGGCCCGGAACAGTGGCGCGCCACCGGCCCCGGCACGCGTCCTGACCCTCGAGGAGCTGATCAGAGCGATCGACCTCTACCACCCCAAACTGCGCGGGGCGGATGCGACGCGTCGCATCGCCTCGGCGAAGCGTCTCGAAAAGCAGGGAGCCTTCGACCCGGTCGTCTTTGCCGGCTACGACTACCTGCGCTTCAACACGGAGCTCGATCCAAAGACTCTCCGCGGCAAGCCCGCCAGCTCGAATCTGGCCGACGTCGGGATTGAATTTCTGACCAGATCGGGATTGAAGATTGGCGGTGGAGCGCGCTACAACCTGGGCAAGATCAAGGCCCCCTTCTCCCCGACCGGCGATAGCGGGGAGTACTTCATGAGCATCAAGATGCCGCTGCTCCGCGGCTTTCGCGTCAACGAGAAGGCGGCCGCCGAGCAGCAGGCGTTTCTCGGGGAGCCGCTGGCCGAGGCGGAGTTCCAGCAGACGCGGCTTGAACTGATTCTCAAGGCGACGGAGTCCTACTGGGACTGGGTCGCCGCCCGGCAGAAACTGGATGTCGCCGACAACCTGCTCGCCCTCGCCCGCTTCCGGGCCGGCGCGGTGAGTGACCGGGTTAAGGCGGGAGATCTGCCGGAGATCGACAGTGTCGAGGCGGAACTTGAGGTTCAACGCCGCGAAGGCGCGCGGGTCAAGGCCGATCGGGATCTGCAGAAGACCGCCTTCAAGCTCTCGCTCTTCCTCTGGTCACCGAATGGACTGCCATCTCCGGTGCCGGCGGCGGCCAATGCACCGTCGAGCATCGCCGCTCCAATTCAATACAGCGATGAGCAGGCGAACTTCGGGCAGCGGATCGCCCTCGATCGCCGACCGGAGTTGAAGGCGCTGGCAATCAACAATGACATCACGGAGATCGATCTCGACCTCGCCCGCAACCAGCGCTTGCCGGCGCTCGATCTGGTCTTCAGCCCGGGGCGTGACACTGGCCTGGGTTCGATCGGCAATACGGTCAAGGCGGGAGCAAGTTTCAGCGTCCCGCTGCGGCAGCGGACCGCCGACGGGCGCATCGCCCAGGCGCGGCTGAAGCTTGAGAAGCTCGCCCTCGACGTGGCCAACGAACGGCAGCGAATTACCACCGAGGTGCTCGACGCCATCTCGGCGATCAATACCGCCACGACGCGTTACCTCGCCGCCCTCGCCGAAGTGAACCTCGCCCGCCAGCTCGAAGAGGGTGAACGGGCCCGCTTCGATCTTGGCGACAGCACCCTCTTTCTGGTCAACCAGCGCGAGCGGGCCACGGCCGAGGCCCGGGTCAAACTGATCGAGATTCAGGCCGAATACGAACAGTCCGTCGCCGCCTACCGGGCCGCAACCGTGCAGTTCTGAGCCCCGGGGGGGGGCCCGCCAGCCCGATCCCCGCGGCTTCCCTCCCGATCACTCCCCTTCCCCTTGCACCGGCGCTGGCCGCTTCACGCCAGCGCCGGTGAGCCTTCGCGAGCCGCCTTTCTCCATTTGAGGATTGAACCGGTCACGACGATGACCAGGCCGACCATAAGGCATCCGGTGATGCCAATATTGAGCCAGAGCGATTTGGGCAGGTAGTTGTACCGAATATTCTGATACCCGGCCGTCAGTTCGATCACGGTCAGGAAAGAGAGCGGGACCATTGTGACCCAGGCATAGCGTCCCCGTCCGCGATTGAACAACCAGGTCGTTCCGACACAGAGGGCGACACAGGCGAGCATCTGGTTGGCCATTCCGAAGAGTGGCCAGATGGTCGCGATCGACCCCGTCCAGATCAGATAGGCCCACGGAACGACCGCGAGGATGCTGGCGATAATGGCTCCGGGTATCCAGTCGGTTCGCGCCAGTTTCGGATGGACCAGACCAAGCGTCTCGTGCATCATAAACCGGGCGACCCGCGTTCCGGCATCGACGGTGGTCAGAATGAAGAGCGCCTCGAACATGATCGCGAAATGGTACCAGTAGCTCATGAGACTGCCCATCCCGCCAATCGCGGAGAAGATCTGGGCCATGCCCACGGCGAGACTGACCGCCCCGCCGGTCCGTCCAGCCAGGCGCTCTTCACCAACCGCTTTGGTCAGCGCCTCGAGATTCGACTCATTGAAGCCCATCGAGCGCAGGGAGGCATCGATCTTGCCAAAGGCCTCGACGGGCACGTTGATCTGAAAGTAGTCGTGCGGAAACATCGAGGAGGCGGCAATCAGCGCCATGACCCCGACGATCGACTCGCAGAGCATCGCGCCATAGCCGATCGATCGCGCGTGGGACTCCTTGTCGATCATCTTCGGGGTCGTCCCGGATGAGACGAGGGCATGAAAGCCGGAGATGGCGCCGCAGGCGATGGTGATGAAGACGAACGGAAAGACCTTGCCAGGGATGATCGGACCGCCACCGTCGACAAACGGGGTCACCGCCGGCATGCGCAGGGTTGGCATGACCCAGAAGATCCCGATGGCCAGAAAAGCGATCGAGCCCAGTTTCATGTAGGAGCTGAGATAGTCACGGGGCGCGAGCAGCAGCCAGACCGGCAGCACCGAGGCGACAAAGCCATAGACGGCGACGAGGATGGTGATCCCGTGGCGATCAAATTCGAAGTAGTGGCCAAATGAAGAGTCCTGGACGACCTTGCCATAGACGACCGCCAGAATCAGCAGCGCCACGCCGACGATGGTTCCCTCGGTGATCGCCCGGTGGGCGCCTCCCCGCCAGCGAAACATGTAGAGCCCCATGAGCAGGGCGATCGGGATTGTCATGGCGATCGTGAAGAGTCCCCATGGGCTCTCGGCGAGCGCATTGACCACCGCCAGTCCGACTCCGGCAAGCGCGACGATAAGAATGATCAGAATGGCGATCGTCGCCACCGTTCCGGTGACCCGGTCGATCTCGCGCCGGGCAATCTCGGCGAGCGATTTCCCATCGTGGCGGATCGAGGCGACGAGGACAATGAAGTCGTGCACCGCCCCGCCAATCACGACGCCAATCACCAGCCAGATCAGTCCCGGCAGATAGCCAAACTGGGCCGCGAGTACCGGGCCGATCAATGGCCCCGGTCCGCTGATCGCCGCAAAATGATGCCCCCACAGAACATATCGATTGGTCGGGGTGAAGTTCGCGCCATCATTGAAGCGGTGGGCGGGGGTGACTCGCGTATCGTCGAGCACCAGCACCTTCGCCGCCAGAAAGGCGCTGTAGAAACGGTAGGCGATGGCATAGATGCAGAGGACAGCGATCAGTATCGGGACCGCATTGATGATCATTCGGCTCTCCTAATTTACGTGATGTGGCGGTAATCGGATTATCATCGACTACATGATCGTGACGGGTGCGGATTATAACGCGAGTGCGGGTTAGTTGCCATTTATCATCAACATTCGGCAGCCTTTCGGGCCCCGTGCTAGAATGTCGACCATTGAACTCTGAACAGGCAACGATTCTGAACAGTCTGGCGGGAGGAACCATGGCCGAACATAATGAGGCAAAGGCGGACAAAGAGATCGAGACGTCATCGGGCATCGTCATGAAGGGCTGTTTTACGCCGGAGGGGGTGGCTGCGGAGGGTGAGCGTGAAGCGGAGAGGCCCGGCGCCTATCCCTACACGCGGGGCATCTATCCGAGCATGTACCGGGGCCGGCTCTGGACGATGCGCCAGTATGCCGGTTTCGCCACCGCCGCTGAGTCGAATCAGCGCTACAAGTATCTGCTCGAACAGGGGACGACCGGTCTCTCGGTCGCCTTCGACCTGCCGACGCAGATCGGTTACGACAGCGACCACCCGCTCGCGGCCGGCGAGGTCGGGCGCGTCGGGGTCCCCATCGACTCGCTGGCCGACATGGAGACGCTCTTTGACGGCATCCCCCTCGATCGGGTCTCCACCTCGATGACGATCAATGCCACCGCCGCCACCCTGCTGGCCCTCTACCTGGCCGTCGCCCGCCGGCAGGGGGTCGACTTCCGCCGGCTCAATGGAACGATTCAGAACGATATTCTGAAGGAGTATATCGCGCGGGGAACCTGGATCTACCCACCCCGACCATCCCTGCGGCTGATCACCGACATCTTCGCCTGGTGTGCGGAGGAGGTTCCGAACTGGAACACCATCTCCATCTCCGGGTACCACATTCGCGAAGCAGGTTCGACCGCGGTACAGGAGGTGGCCTTCACGCTCGCCGATGGAATCGCCTACGTCGAAGCCGCGCTCGAGGCCGGCCTGCAGATTGACCATTTTGCCCCGCGCCTCGCTTTCTTCTTCAACAGCCACAACAACTTTCTCGAAGAGGTCGCCAAGTTCCGCGCGGCGCGGCGGATGTGGGCAAAGATCATGCGCGAACGCTTTGGCGCCCGTGATCCCAAATCGACCATGCTCCGCTTCCACACCCAGACGGCCGGATCGACCCTCACCGCCCAGCAACCGGAGGTCAATCTCGTCCGGACGACGATCCAGGCCCTCGCGGCCGTGCTGGGAGGCACCCAGTCGCTCCACACCAACGCCATGGACGAGGCGCTGAGCCTGCCGACCGCCGAGGCGGCGCGGCTCGCGCTGCGGACCCAGCAGGTGATTGCCCACGAATCGGGCGTGGTCGACACAGCCGATCCCCTCGGCGGATCGTGGGCGATCGAATACCTGACC
>JBEAVZ010000331.1:0-5075 GCA_041160645.1 Acidobacteriota bacterium | reverse complement strand
CCTACCTCTACTATCATTATCACCATGGCTCGACAAGGTTTCAGGGCACTGGCGCGCTGCGGACACTCTACTTCACGATCCTTGGCACGCACACGGTGCTGGCGGTGGTCATCCTGCCTTTGATCCTGCTCACCTTTGCGCGGGCGCTGCGTGAGGACCACGCCGGCCACCGCAGGATTGCCCGCTGGACGCTACCGTTGTGGCTCTATGTCTCAGTGACCGGAGTCTTGGTCTACCTGATGCTCTATCAGCTCTAGTTGGCGCAATCATCAGATTCAGAACGATCCAAGCGCTGTTGTTGAAGAATAATGTCAGAAAAGGTCCGGGTGGCTTCTACACCTGGACCTTCTTTTCGATCTCGCCCTTCACTCTGGCGATCAGCTCCTGAATATTATCGTCGTCATAACCGGCAGTGCTGATGGGAGGGAGAACATCGATCGAGATTCGGCCGGGGATGACCAGTGCCCCCAGTTTGGGCATGACGAGGCGAGTGTCGTTGATGGCGATGGGGACGATCGGAACGCCAGCCTCGAGCGCCATGAAGAAGACTCCCTTCTTAAAGTCCTTCAGGCGGCCATCGGCACTTCGCGTTCCCTCGGGAAAAGCCATGAGGCTGTGTCCTTCGCCAAGTTTCGCCGCTCCGCGCCGGGTGCTCTCGATCGCTCTCTCCCGGTTCTGTCGGTCGATCGGGACGATATGGGCGACTGAGAAGCCCTGCTTGAAGAAGGGGATCTTCTCCAGCTCCTTCTTGGCGATGCCCCCGACATTGTGGCGGAGCCAGGCGAAAAGGATCGCCGGATCGAGATTGCTCTGGTGATTGGCGACAAAGAGATAGGTCTGGCGCGGGTCAGCGTTTTCGAGGCCGTTAACTTTGATTCGGGCCCCGGTCGCATAGACGAAGATCTTCACCGCCCGTTTGGCGACCGGATAGACAAAGTCATCAATGCCAAAGAGCTTTCGCACCAGCATGCTCGAAAAGATGATCGGAATCCCGATGATGAGCATGAGCACCGCGCCGACAAGAATGGTCAGAAGGTAGTGCAGTCGCCCCATGGCCCGCCGGAGCGGGGAGTGGGGCGACGCCAGGTTTTCAGATGACTGTTTCATCAGGGATCGTCACGCCTTTCGGGATTACAATGATCCCTTCGCGAATAAAGTAGTTGTCGCCATCGTGGTATTCGAGTCCGGCCTCGTTGAGGATGCGGCAGTTTGAGCCGACCCGGACATTCTTGTCGATGATCGCCTTACGAATGATGGTGTTGGAACCGATCCCGACCAGCGGACGCCCAGATTTTTGATCGGCATCCATCTCCTCGAGGCCCTGGTAGAAGTCGGCGCCCATCATCAGCGTATTCTCGATTCGCGTTCCCCCCCCGATCCGTGAACGAATGCCGATGACGCTGTCGCTGATCGAGACATTGTTAAGGATGCAGCCCTCGGAGATGAGTGACT
Organism: Acidobacteriota bacterium; assembly: GCA_041160645.1. Lineage (GTDB taxonomy): Bacteria > Acidobacteriota > Blastocatellia > RBC074 > RBC074 > CAIOZW01. The sequence continues at coordinate 3,623 of JBEAVZ010000331.1, read as the reverse complement.
TTTGAATCTGGCAGTCGATGAATTTGCTGCTCGGCAGGAAGCGACGACGCGTATAGATGGGGAGGGCAGTATTGAAGAGGTTGAAATGGGGCCAGTCCGACGCGAGATCGAGGTTGGCGTGGAAGAAGGAGCTGATGGTCCCGATATCTTCCCAGTAATCCTTGAAGAGGTAGCCCTGGACCTTGTACTTATCGATTGCCGCCGGAATGACCTCACCTCCGAAATCGGTATACTTGTCATCGGCCAGCAGTTCGCGGAGCGCAGAGATCTTGAAGAAGTAGACGCCCATAGAAGCAAGGTAGCAGCGAGATTCGGCCTCGGCGGCGGTTAGTCCAAGACGGCTCGTGTCGACGCGCATCTCCGGCAGTTCTTCGGCCGGGGGCTTCTCGCGAAACTCGATGATCTGGCCATCGCCGTTGGTCTTGAGCAACCCGAAGCTCGACGCGCGTGACTGGTCGGTTGGGATGACCGAGATAGTCACGTCGGCATTGGTTTCGATGTGACGATCGAGGAACTTCTGGTAGTTCATCTGGTAGAGATGATCGCCGGAGAGGATCAGTACGTGCTGCGGATCGAAGTCATTGATATGCATCATGACCTGCCGCACCGCGTCGGCTGTTCCCTGGAACCAGTTTTTGTTTCCGGGGGTCTGCTCGGCGGCGAGGATCTCGACGAAACCATCGGAGAATCCACTGAACCGGTAAGTCTGGGAGATGTGTCGGTTGAGCGAGGCCGAGTTGAACTGGGTGAGAACGTAGATGTTGTGGATACCTGAATTAATACAGTTGGAGACGGTAATATCGATCAGACGATACTTGCCACCCAGTGGAACGGCCGGTTTGGAGCGTTCCTGAGTGAGCGGAAAGAGGCGGGAACCCTGACCGCCTCCGAGGATCAAAGCTAGGACTTGTCTTTTCATTTGCACCCCTTGCTTGGCACCTGACTTTTCCTGAGATACTCTCTTGTCAAGGTCGAGGATAAGTCCGGGAAGGGGCTTTTTCAAGAGAAGGGGAGCAGGGGATGTTGTCGTTGACTTCGGAATTGGCTGGCGCCTTGCGCGAGCGGCGCCCAGTGGTGGCGCTTGAATCGACGGTGATTGCTCATGGGCTGCCGGCCCCGGAGAATCTGGCGACGGCGCTGGCCTGCGAGGCGGCGGTGCGCGAAGGCGGGGCGCGGCCGGCGACGATGGCGATCATCGATGGTCGCCCATCGATTGGGCTTGACGAGGCGCAGTTGCGGGAGTTGGCGGGGCGAAAGGATGTGGCCAAAGTCAATCCGGCCAACATGGCCGAGGTGATCAGCCGCGGGGGCTGGGGGGCGACGACGGTTGCCGCGAGTCTCCACCTCGCCGAGCGGGCCGGCATTCGCGTCTTCGCCACGGGAGGAATTGGCGGGGTGCACCGCGGAGCAGAGCGGAGCTTCGATATCTCGGCCGATCTGCTCGCGCTCTCCCGCTATAAGGTGGTGACGGTCTGTGCCGGAGCAAAGGCGATTCTCGATCTGCCACGCACCCGGGAGGTGCTCGAGACGCTTGGCGTCCCGGTGATCGGATACCGGACCGACGAGTTGCCGGCCTTCTATTCGCGCACGAGCGGCCTGCCGGTCGATCGCCGGGTCGAGGCGGCGGCAGAGGTGGTCGAGATCGCGCGCGCCCACTGGGAGCTTGGGTTGGCGACCGGCATTCTTGTCGTCGTTCCGGTCCCGGTCGAGGATGAGATACCAGCGGAAGAGCTGGCCGCGGTGATCGACGAGGCCCTCGCGGCTGGGGCTGATCTCTCCGGGAAAGCGGTGACGCCGTTTCTGTTGCAGCGGGTTGCCCGGCAGACGGCGGGCCGGTCGCTGCGGGCCAATATGGCGCTGCTCCGCAACAATGCACGGGTGGCGGGAGAGATTGCCGCTGCCGGTCTCTGAGGAGATTCATCCGTGGAGTCGAAGATCCTCGCCATTGCCGTCAACACCTTCCGTGAATCGATGCGCGAGCGGGGACTGCTGGCCGTCCTGATCTATCTGATTCTCCTGCCGGTCGTCGCGCTCGCCGGGGGATATGTTGCCGTTGGACAGGAGCGCAAGATTCTGATCGATGTCGGTCTGGCCCTTCTGACCCTGCTTGGGCTGATCCTTGGCGTCTACTGGGGCACGGGGATGGTGCGGGTTGAGATTGACCGCCGTCTTCTCAACTTTCTGCTGGCGAAACCCCTCCAGCGCTGGCAGCTCATCGCCGGCAAGTTCCTTGGCCTGGCCCTGACGCAGCTGGTCGCCACGGGTCTGATGGCGCTGGCGCTCCTCTCCATTCTCTTCGTCTCCGGCTTGTTCGGGTTGCTTACGGATGTCCGGCCCGGCGATGGTCTCGTCGGGTGGGGGGGCACGCTCTGGCCGGTTCTTGGCCTGATCTATTTCGAACTGCTGATCGTCACGGCGCTGGCCCTCCTCTTCGCCGTGGTGACCAACCAGGCGCTGGCGATGATCCTGACGATCCTCGTGACACTGATCGGCCGCTCCGCTCCCGAGCTGCGCTGGCTGGCCGAGTCAGCCAGCCATCCGGCGTGGCGGGCGATCCTGCGCGCGACCTACTACATTATCCCCAATCTGGCCAGTTTCAATCACCTCATCGATGCCGGTTACGGAGTGGCGGTCCCGCTCCGGCTATTCACCGGTCAACTGCTCTATGCCATCTTCACTCTGCTGGTGATCCTGGCGCTGACGATGATCCTCTTTGAGCGGAGGGAGGTCTGATGAGGGGATGGGGGCCATCGCGGCGAATGGTGGCAGGGGGGGCGGTTCTGGCGCTGGCCCTGTTCGGCAGCGTGGCCACCCGCTGCTGGCTTGACCGGCAGCCGCGGCCGGAGATTCCCGCGGTGCCGGTGTCTGATCTGCCACGCGCGACCTCGCCCAGTTTCGGTTTTCAGGCCGTGCGCGCCGACTGGGACTGGATTCGAACTCTGCACTACTTTGGCCGCCGGGCAATCGAGCTCGGCGAGGCCGATGTGCGTCGCATGCCGTTGCTGGAGGGGTTGCTGCGGCGGACCGTCACGGCCGATCCGCGCCACCTCGCCGCCTGGCGCTTTGGCGCCTTCTTTCTCAGTCAGATCGATCCGCAGCATCCGGAGGTGGGGTTGCGCTTCATTCGTGAGGCGATCCGTGAGAATCCGCAGGATTGGCGGCTCGTCGCTGACCTGGCCTTCATTACCTGGCAGGCGGGGCGGGATCGGGAAGCGGCCCAGGCCTGGCAACGCGCGGCCAGTCTGCCCGGAGCACCCGCCTGGCTGGGACCGATGGCCGGAGTTGTCCTTGCCCGGGGGGGGGAGATCGAGACTGCCCGGTCGATCTTTCGTCGTCTGATCGAGACGACCAGCGATCCATTTGTGCGGGAGGTCTGCCTGATCCAGCTGGAACGGCTGAATGCGGGACCGCCGCCAGCCCAAAGGCCCGGTGAGGAGCCACCGCGATGACGAGGATCGAGATCGACAACCTGACCCACGATTATGAGAGCGGCATCTGGCAGAGCGCGTTCTGGCGGCGGCGTCGCTGGCGGGCGCTCGACGGGGTCAGTTTCAAGGTCGGGAGTGGCGAAGTCCTTGGGTTGCTTGGACCGAACGGGGCGGGGAAGACCACGCTCTTCAAGG
>JBEAVZ010000294.1:0-12270 GCA_041160645.1 Acidobacteriota bacterium | reverse complement strand
TATCAAGCTTGTGTTAATTACCTTCCGGATAGCAGATCTGGAACCAGATGCGGATTCAAGCCGCATCCCAGACAGGCACTTCCTTCAAGTGTTGGCATTGCTATCGCGATTCAAGAAGTTCACCTCTTTATTTCAAAAAAGGCTTTTTACAGACAGTAGCAGTTGGGGGCAGTCTCTCTGCCCCGCTGGATTCATCTGACTGGCTTCATAAGATGGCAGGACCGCCGGCCTTTCAGCAGGCGGTGTGGCGCATTCAAGTGGCCACACGCCGATTCATCTGTGGAGAGTGTCTCATCCGCCGGGTTGTGCCCGGGTAGACCAGGTATGGACCGGGTGTATACAAGGCTGTGCATCTCTCATTCGAATCAGAACATTGAAGCGATTATCTGTTGACCCAGGACAACCCAGGGTGACCCAAGGTGATTTAGAGGAGGCTGAATAGATGAAAAGAGTTGCAAGATTGAGCCTGTTGCTGATGTTCGTGATGCTCATGTGCATTGCGGGATCAGCGCAGACGATTAGTGGTTCGATTGCCGGAACGGTGACGGATCAGGCTGGGGCTGCCCTTGGCGGAGCATCGGTAAAGATTGTCGAGGGAGCAAAGAGTATTACGCTCTCCGCGACCACCGATAGTGAAGGGCGCTTTGTCTTCCCGACCGTGACGCCGGGAACCTATACGCTGACCATCGAGGCCTCGGGTTTCAAACGCGCTGAGCGGACCGGGCTGCTGCTGGTGGCCAATGACAAGCTGACTCTGGGAGACATCACGCTGGATGTCGGAGCGACGAGCGAGACGGTGACCGTGACCGCAGAGGCGACGGTTGTCCAGTCAGAGAGCGCTGAGCGGTCTTACGCGATTCAGGGCGAGATCGTGCAGAACATCGCGGTCAATGGTCGCGGGTTTGTCAACCTGGCCTCGATTGCGACTGGCGTGGTCTTCAACAACAACGTCGCCAACAGCGACGCGATCACCAACGTCTCGGCCAATGGACTGCGGACGAGCGCCAACAACCTCCAGCTCGACGGTGTGGCGATCGTCGACACCGGCAACAACGGGACGATGATCAGCGTCAACCTCGACGCGATCGCCGAGTTCAAGGTGCTGACGTCGAACTACCAGGCCGAGTTTGGCCGTTCGGCCGGCGCGCAGATCAGCGCGGTGACCAAGGGTGGGGGCCGTGACTTTCACGGTTCATTCTATGCTTTTCGGCGCCACGACGGCATGAACGCCAACACCTGGCTCAACAACCGCAACAGCACGGCGACCAACCGGATCAACAAGCCGCGCCTCGATCAGCGTGACATTGGCTACACGATCGGCGGCCCGGTCTACATTCCGGGCGTCTTCAACAAGAATCGTGACAGGCTCTTCTTCTTCTTCAGCCAGGAGCATCAGAAGCGTTTCATTCCGCCGGCGGCGCCGGTGCGCGTGACGGTGCCAACGGCTCTCGAGCGGGCGGGAGACTTCTCGCAGACGCGGGACAATGCCGGCAGTCTCTTTCCTTACATCCGCGACTACACGCTCAATCAGCCCTGCAATGCGAGCAACACCGCCGGGTGTTTTGCCGATGGTGGAGTGCTGGGCCGGATTCCGGCCAACCGGCTCTATCCCCTCGGCCTCAACATTCTGAAAATGTATCCCTTGCCGAACCGGACGAACACGGTCGGCTTCAACTACGAGACGGAAGTTCCGGCAAGCCGGCCAGAGCGGCAGGATCTCTTCCGTGGGGACTGGAATGTGACTGACGCGTGGCGTGTCAGCGGCAAGTACCTCTACAACAAGCGGCAGGTGGTCGAGCCATACGGATCGTTCGTGCTGGGCACCAACATGCCCGATTTCCAGGCGCTCTACCCCAACGATCGTTACAGCTTCACCGGGACGGTGACCGGGACGATCTCCTCGACGCTCGTCTTTGAGGCGACGTTCGGGCAGAGCCATAACTCGATCGACATTCTGCCGGGAAATTCAAAGTTCACCCGCGCCGGCTTTGGCTTGACCGGCATTCCGCTCCTCTTCCCGGGCGCTGTGCAGATCGACTCTCCGCCGCGCTTTATCTTCAATGGTGGTCGTATTGCCAACGGTCCGAATATCGGTTCGAACAATGCGCCCTTCTACAATTTCAACACGACGCGCGATTTTGCGGCGAGCGTCGCGAAGATTGCCGGATCGCATAACTTCAAGGCCGGCGTCTTCTGGCAGAACAGCTTCAAGCCGCAGAGCAGTTTTGCGGCCAACAACGGCGACTACAACTTTGTCGACAACGCGGCCAACCCGTTCGACTCCCAGTTTGGGTTTGCCAACGCAGCGACTGGCGTCTACAACACCTTCAACCAGGCCTCGGACTACGTGATTGGCAAGTACCGCTACAACAACATCGAGTGGTTCGTGCAGGACAACTGGAAGGTCAGCAGCAAGCTGACGCTCGATTATGGGGTCCGTTTCTACTGGATCCAGCCGCAGTTTGACGAGGATGGACAGACGGGTAATTTCCTGCCCGATCGTTTCAAGGCTTCGAATGCGCCGGTGCTCTATCGCCCGGTCTGCCTGGGCGGAACCAACCCCTGCGGTGGGGCCAATCGGCGGGCGGTCGATCCGCGGCTGCTCGTCTCCGGTTTTGTCCCGTCCGAGGGCAATACGCTGGCGAGCGTCTTCATTGGCCGACTGGTGGCGAACACCGGTTCGATCACCAATGGCGTGTTGCAGGCGGGCAAGGACGGGCTGCCGAAGGGGACCTACAAGAATCGTGGCGTTCACGTCGCGCCGCGTTTCGGTTTTGGGTATGACGTCTTCGGGAACCAGACGCTGGTGGTGCGTGGCGGCGGCGGAGTCTTCTTCGACCGGCCGCAGGGCAACACGGTCTTCGATCTGGTGCAGAATCCTCCGACGACGATTGCCCCGACGCTCAACTTTGGTCTGATGCAGCAGCTCAACCAGGGGCCGGTTCTGCTGGCTCCGCCGAACCTGGTCGCGTTCGATCTGGAGGGCAAGGTGCCGACGACCTACGCCTATAACCTGGGCATCCAGTACAAGCTGCCGTACGATTCGGTGCTCGATGTTTCGTATGTCGGTACTTCGGCCCAGCACCAGCTCCAGCGTCGCAACATCAACGCGCCGGCCTATGGATCGGCCTTCCTCGCGGCCAATCAGGATCCGACGCTGGCGGCCAATGCGACGCCCGGCGCGACAGCGCTGCCGGTCGATTTCCTGCGTCCTTTCCAGGGCTTCGGGAACATCTCGTACATCGAACCGGCGGTCAGTTCAAACTACCATTCACTGCAGACCTCGCTCAACCGGCGTTATTCAAAGGGTTTGCTGGTTGGTATCAACTACACCTGGAGCAAGGTGCTTGGAACGCAGACCAACGATCTGCCGAGCATCAATGGTTTTGGTTCGCCACATATTCTCGACAACCGGCGGGCCAACTATGGTCCGCTCGATTTCGACCGGACGCACAACTTCAACGTCAACTGGGTCTGGGATCTGCCGAAGGGCACCCAGAACCGGAGTCTGGGCTACATCCTCAACGGCTGGCAGTTGTCGGGTATCTACCGGTATATGACCGGCGCCCCCTACAACGTCTTCATCAACATTCCCGGCCTGTCTGGTTATGGTCTGACGGGAACACAGCAGGTCGAGGGCTTCCGGGTCGCGCTGGTCGGCAACCCGGGAAGCGGGAACAGCCGCGATCCTTACCGGCAGCTCAATCCGGCCGCCTTTGGAGTTCCGGCCGTGGGGAGTCGAGGATTTGAATCCGGACGTAACTTCCTGCGGGTGGGGGCCGTCAATAGCTGGGATGCCGCGCTCTCCAAGGAGTTCCGCATCAAAGAGAAGATCCGGATCGAGGCGCGTCTCGATGCGTTCAACGCCTTGAATCACACCCAGTTTGATGGTGTCTTCAACACCCTGAACGTGGCCAGTCTGAGCAACCCGACACCAACCAATCTCGCCTCGGAGACGGGGAACCGGAATGGTTTCGGGGCGATCAGTTCGGTGAGGCCGCCGCGTAACCTGCAGTGGTCACTGCGATTCAACTTCTGATCGCGGATGATATCTACTGGGGCCGGACTCTTTGATTACTCAAAGGTCCGGCCTTTTTCACTTCACAGGGAGAGAACAGAGATGAAACGAAGAGAAGACAGAGCGATCGACCGATCGAAGCGGCGTTCAATCCTGCTGGGAGCGGCGACGCTGGCCGGCGGGGCCTGGTTGCCGACGGAGGGCGCGGCGGCTGGGAGCGGGCCCACCGGGAGCGGCGCGAACACGGTTCTGGCGGGCCGGGGCAAAGCGATTGTCGAGACGACATCCGGCCGGGTGAGCGGCTTCATCCGGAACGGGATCCACACTTTCAAGGGGATTCCGTACGGTGGGCCGGTGAGCGGGGCGGGCCGTTTTCAGCCGCCGGTGAAGCCGACGCCGTGGGCTGGGGTCCGGAGTTCGATGCAGTTTGGACAGGTCTGCCCGCAGGTGGCCCGGACAGGCTGGGCGAACGATGAGGAGGCGTGGCTCTTCAGCTGGGACGATGGGATACCGGGTGAGGACTGCCTGCGGGTCAATGTCTGGACGCCGGGCGTGAATGATAACCGGACGCGGCCGGTCATGGTCTGGATTCACGGTGGAGGTTTTCAGGCGGGGTCGGGACAGGAGCTTCCGTCATACGATGGCGAAAATCTGGCGAAGGGCGGCGATGTGGTGGTCGTGTCGCTCAATCACCGGCTGGCCGTGCTCGGTTTTCTCAACCTGGCGGAGCTGGGCGGGGAGCGCTATGCCGCTTCGGCCAATGTTGGCCAGCTCGATCTGGTGGCGGCGCTCGAATGGGTGCGCGACAACATTGCGGCGTTTGGCGGAGATCCTGGGAATGTGACGATCTTTGGCCAGTCGGGTGGCGGGGCCAAGGTCAGTACGCTGCTGGCGATGCCCGCGGCGCGCGGACTCTTCCACAAGGCAATCGTCCAGAGCGGCTCCGGGCTGCGGATGGTGCGGCCGGAGACCTCGGCGCGGCTCGCGGCAGCGGTCGTCGCCGAACTGAATCTGAGCCGACACCATCTCGATCAGCTTCATCAGCTCCCGGTGGCGGCCCTGGTCGCAGCCGGGCAGGCGGCGATGCGCAAGATGGGTTCTGGTGGCGGGGGTGGCTACCGGATCTTCCAGCGCGGCGCCGACCGGGCGGGCTGGGGGCCGACGGTCGATGGGAAGATCCTGCCCCAGCATCCCTTCGATCCGGCCGCGCCGGCGATTGCCGATGGGGTGCCGATGCTCATCGGGACGACGCTCAACGAGTTTGTGAGCGGGATCAACAATCCGCAAGTCGATGCCCTGACCGAGAGTGAGCTGATGGCGCGGGTGCGTGAGATGTATGGCGAAAAGGCGGGCCGGATTGTTGACGCCTATCGCCAGTCCAATCCGACCGCGAAGCCATTCGACCTCTTCTCCTTCATCTCCGCGGTGACGACGCGCCACAATGCGGTTGCCCAGTCGGATCTGAAGGCGGCGCGGAAGGCGGCTCCGGTCTACCAGTATCTCTTCACCTGGCAGACGCCGGTGCTCGATGGGCGGCCCAAGGCCTTCCACTGCGCCGAGCTCGCCTTCTGCTTCGACAACGTTGATCGGTGTCTGAACATGACCGGAGGAGGGCCGGAGGCGCGGAAGCTCGCGGCGCGGGTCAGCGGCGCGTGGGTCGCCTTTGCCCGGAGCGGCAATCCGAACCACGCTGGTCTGCCCAAATGGCCGGTCTATACCCCCGCGAATGGCGAGGTGATGATCTTCGATAACAAGTGTGAAGTCCGGAATGATCCCGATCGGGTCGAGCGGCGGCTGATTACCCAGGCATAAGTCTCAGAGAGGATACGCGATGAACAGAATAACTCAACAGAAGGTTCGACTTGGAGCAGTCCTGATGTGGCTGGTGGGCATGGTTGGCGTGGTCGCGGCGCAGCAGATGGCGCAGCGCCAGCCCACCCCCAATGACACCCTCAAATCGCCAGAAGTGCTCAGTGATGGGCGGGTCGTCTTTCGCCTTTATGCGCCCCGGGCGAGTGAGGTGACGGTGGGCGGTGACTGGATTTCGCAGGGGTTGGGAGCGGGAGGTCGGCTGACCCGTGGCGATGACGGAGTCTGGGCGATCACGGTGGGCCCGCTGCCGCCCGACTACTACAGCTACACGCTGACCGTTGATGGAGTGCGGACCCTTGATCCAAAGAATGCCCTGATCAAGCAGGGGGTGACGACGGTCGACAACATGGTACACGTGCCCGGGCCGGCGGCCGAGTTTCAGGACCACCGCGAGGTTGCCCACGGCGAGATTCGCAAGGTCTTCTACAAGTCCTCGACGATGAATCAGGAGCGGCGTCTCCACGTCTACTTTCCGCCAGGCTATGAAGCGGGGAAGGGGCGTTACCCGGTCTTCTACCTGCTGCACGGTGGAGGTGATGAGGACTCCGGCTGGAGTACGATCGGGCGGGCCGGGTTCATTCTCGACAATCTGATTGCGTCCGGAAAGGCGAAGCCGATGATCGTCGTCATGCCCAATGGCAGCCTGCCGCGGCCACCGGTGGTACCGGGAGCGCCGCCCGATCCGGCAGCGACTACGGCCTTCCAGGATCGCTTCACGAGCGAACTGATGAAGGATGTGATTCCGTTTGTCGAGAAGAGCTACCGGGTGCTGGCTGGAGGACGGAACCGGGCGATCGCCGGGCTCTCGATGGGTGGTGGACAGACGCTGCGGGTCGTCTCGACCAATCCCGATCAGTTCGCCTACGTCGCCGTCTGGAGCATGGGCGTCAACCCGGCGACAACGGCCGACTTTGAGAAACGGAACGCCTCGTTTCTCGAGAGTGCGGCGAAGGTGAATGGTGCGGTCAACCTCTTTGAGGTTACGTGTGGTGAGAAGGATACCCTCGCCTATGCCGGTTCGCAGAACCTCGATGAGATAATGAAGAGACACGGCATTAGGCACGCGATGATCGTTACCCCGGGAGGGCATACCTGGATCAACTGGCGACGTTATCTCAATGACTACGCGCCGAAACTATTTCAGGCGAAGTCGCGCTAACCCGATGGCTGTTTTATCAACCTATGGAGTCAATATTTATGATACTCGATATCTCGACACGTAGCCTCGGTGGGCTGATCCTGACAGTGATCCTGACGATGGTTGCGACTGCGCAGACGCGGGTGACGATCGCCAATGGCAAACTTGAAGGTGTCACTGAAAAATCGGGCGTGCGCAGCTTCAAGGGCATTCCGTTCGGTGCGCCGCCGGTCGGTGTCAATCGTTGGAGCCCCCCGCAACCGGTGCCCAATTGGCAGGGGGTGCGCAAGGCCGACAAGTTCGGACCGCGTTGCATGCAGAGGGCGGTCTTTGGCGACATGAACTTTCGCTCTGACGGCATGAGTGAAGACTGCCTCTACCTCAACGTCTGGACGCCGGCGAAGACGGGCAAAGAGAAGTTGCCAGTGCTCGTCTACTTCTATGGCGGAGGCTTTATTGCCGGCGATGGCTCGGAGCCGCGCTACGATGGTGAGAGCATGGCGACGAAGGGGATTGTCGCCGTGACCCTCAGCTATCGCCTCGGAGTCTTCGGCTTCATGGCCCATCCCGAACTGACCGCCGAGTCAGCACAGAAGGCGTCAGGCAACTATGCGTTTCACGATCAGTTGGCCGCCTTGAAGTGGGTGCAGCAGAATATCGCCGCTTTTGGCGGAGATCCACGACGGGTGACGATTGCTGGCGAGTCGGCCGGGTCGGTCTCGGTCAGTGCACAGATGGCGACGCCGTTGGCAAAGGGGATGATTGCCGGGGCGATTGGCGAGAGTGGCTCGATTCTTGGCGCGTTACCCGCAACCCCGCGCAGTGATGGTGAGCAGAATGGTATCAAATTCGGCGAAGCTATCGGCCGGAGGACCATCGCCGAGTTGCGGGGCATGCCGGCCATCGAGCTGCTCGAAGCGACGGCGAAGCCCGGCCTGCCACGCTTCTCTCCGGTTGTCGATGGCTGGTTCTTTCCGAAGTCCCCAGCCGAGATATACGCGGCAGGCGAGCATTCACGCGTCCCGCTGCTGGCTGGCGTGAACAGTGAAGAGTCAGGTTACTTTGCCATTCTCGGGCGTGAGAAGCCGACGGTGGAGAACTATCGGGCGGCCCTCGAAAGGCTCTATCCCGGAAAGGGAGCCGAGGTCTTCAACCATTATCCGGCAACCAATGAGACGGAGGTCATGGACTCAGCGCAGGCGCTGGCTGGGGACCGTTTCATCAGCCACAGCACCTGGCGCTGGACCGATGTCGTGACGCGCACTGGCGGACATCCGACCTATTATTACCTCTACACTCGACCACGTCCGGCCATGCGCCCGGAGATGGGCAATGCCCAGGCGGGGCTGGCCGGGGGTGTCATTCGTAATCCAACCCCTTCCGCCTCCCGTCCGGCCCCCCGGGGTGCTGTCCACTCGGCCGAGATCGAGTATGCAATGGGCAATCTGGCATCGAATACCGTCTACGCCTGGACGGATGAAGACTACCTGGTCTCGAAGACCATGCAGCAGTACTTTGCCAACTTTATCAAGACGGGTGATCCGAACGGCAAGGGGTTGCCGAACTGGCCGCAGTTCAAGACCAATCAGAAGATGGTCATCGATGTGCAGACCCGTGCCGCATCGACCCCTGAACGTACCCGATATGATTTTCTCGATTCACTGACCAGGCGCTAATCCTTCACGACCGGCGCGGCGAGTCTCCCTCTTCCAGGAACGGGCACCCCCTCCAAAAATCGACAGAGGTGCCCGTTCCTCTCACTGGTCTTTCTGGTAATCCTCAGTCGCGACATTCACGGAACCGTCTTTCGACTTGACCGAACGGGAGACGAAGTCCTAATCTGTCTCTTCCTCACAGTGGACTAGACCACTAGTTGAACACACTTTACAACCATAGAGAATGATCCCGGCGCCGGCAGCCGGGAGCGGGAAGTATGGCCGCGACCGATGTTGAGACTGAACAAGCACAGTTTTACGCCACTCTACTATCAGATTGAGCAGGCCCTGCGACGGCAGATCGAGGAGGGGCGGCTGGTACCTGGGGCGGCGATCTCCGAGCGTGAGCTGTCGGAACAGCTTGGGGTGAGCCGGATGACGACCCGGCAGGCGCTCAACACCCTGCGGGAAGAAGGGCTGATCTTCACCGAGCGGGGACGCGGAACCTTTGTGGCCAAGCCGAAGATGGATGTGCACACGCGCCAGTTGCTCGGTTTCTCAGAGGATATGCGGCGACGTGGCCTGACGCCGAGTTCGCGAATTCTCGATTTTCGACGCTACCATCCAGCCGAGATGGTGCGGGAGAGGCTCGACCTTGAGGCGGCGGATGAGGTCTATGAGATAGAGCGTCTGCGGCTCGCTGATGGGACACCGATGGCGTGGGAGATCTGTTATCTGCCGGTCAGTCTGGGGATCGAGGTTGCGCGTGAAGACCTGGAGCAGGGCTCTCTCTACCAGCTCTTCGAGGAGGCTGGTGGGATCAGGTTGCTCGAGGCCGATGAGGTTCTGGAGGCGGCCTGCGCAACGAGGCGGGAAGCGGAGTTGCTCTCGATCACCCGCCGTTCTCCAGTGCTGATCGTTGAGCGGACGGTGCGGGATATCGACCATCGTCCGGTGGAGTATGTGCGCTCGGTCTATCGGGGTGACCGATACCAGGCGCGGATCAAGTTGAAGAGAAAGTAGTATGTTGATGAGTGGAAAGTTCATCTGGTGATCGACTGGCAGATCCGAAGTGGAGAGAAGAGCTGAGCGAAAAGGAGAGGATCATGAAATTTATGCGGAGCGGATTGTTGTCGACCCTACTGACCGTGCTGATGGTTTCACTGGTCACTGGGCAGAGTACGACGGGGACGATAACGGGGAGAGTGACCGATCCCAATGGAGCGTTGATTCCAGGAGCGACGGTGACGATCACCAACACGGCGACCAGTCTGGGGGTCACGGTGACGACAAATGAGGAGGGGCTCTATGTTGCGCCAGGACTTCTGCCGAGTGGTTACCGGGTCTCGGTGCAGGCGGCCGGTTTTGGCAAGGTGACCAAGAGCGGGGTGCAGCTCGAGATCAGCCAGACGGCGCAGGTCAATGTTCAGATGGCGATCAGCACGGCCGAGGTGGTGGTCGAGGTCGCGGCGGCCGAGGTGTTGCTGCAGACCGAGCAGTCGTCGGTCGACCAGACCGTCGAGAAGAAGCTGATCGAGGATCTGCCGATGGTCGACCAGAATGTCATGCAGCTGGTGCAGATAACCCCGGGAGTCGTCTCTGGCAATCCGGGCAACCCGCAGGCGGTGGGATTGATCGGCAACCGGAGCTTCTTCGACTCCAACTTTTCGGTCAATGGCGGACGCGCTTCGACCAATGATGTGCTGGTCGATGGCGTGGCCAACACGATTGGCGATTTCAATGGGGTTGGCGCGACGCCACCGGCGCGCTCGGTCCAGGAGTTCAAGGTCATGAGCGGGGCGGTCTCCGCCGAGTATGGCCGGGCCGGCGGCGGCGTGGTCAGTTATGCGACTCGTCCGGGCGGCAACGTCTACCACGGATCGGTCTTCAACTTTCATCAGAACAGCGCCCTCAACGCCAACACCTGGTCGAACAACCGGAACCGGGTGACGCGGGTCACCAATCGTCGCAACCATTTTGGCGCTGACTTCAGTGGACCGCTGGCGATTCCCGGTCTCTGGAAGGGGAAGGACAAGACCTTCTTCTTTGCCAACTATGAGGGGCGGCGCAATCGTGATCCATTTGAGGGTCTCTTCACGGTGCCGACCGAGAAGCAGCGGACGGGCGACTTTTCGGAGACCCGTAATCGGACCGGCGCCCTGATCAACGTCTACAATCCGTGGTCGACCCGTCTGGTGACGGGAACGACCAACCAGTTTACGCGTGACCAGTTCCAGGACAACAAGATTCCCTGTGCGGCGATCAATCAGGCAACCGGGCGGCCCTTCTGCGATCCGGTGGCGCTGGCGGCATTGAAGTTCTTTCCGCTGCCCAACCGGGCTCCGGATGATGCCTCGGGATCGAACAACTTTGTGGCGGCGGGGACCAACGTGCTCGACCTCGACTACTATTCTCTGCGGGTCGATCACACGCTGAGCCCGAAGCAGAACCTCTTTGTGCGTTACACATATGTGCGCCGGGACGATGCGCTCTACAACCCATTCCAGAATGTGGCCTCGAATGGTCGGGTGATCGTCGACAAGTTCACGCATGCGGTGGTCAACCATAACTGGTCGATTGGGCAGACGCTGGTCAACAACCTGCGCGTTGGATATGTTCGTTCGCACGCGAACCAGCTCCCATTCGGAGCCGGCTACGATCCAACCCAGCTTGGACTTCCGACCTACCTGCGCAACAATGCGGCGGTGCTGCAGTTCCCGACCTTCAACATTGCCGGCAACGGTTTTTCTTACAGCTCGCTTGGATCGCGCGGGTTCAATGACCAACCCCGCGATACCCTGACGGTTGCCGATACCGTGACCAAGGTCTGGGGATCGAAGACGATTCGGACCGGGTTCGAGTATCGGCTGATCCGCTTCAATCCCTTCCAGGTCTTCGACACGACCGGCAACTACAGTTTTACGGCTGGTTACACGCAGCAGAATCCGAATGTCGGTTCGGCGACCCAGGGGCTGGGACTGGCCTCGTTCCTGCTTGGCGCGCAGTCGAGCGCGGTCTTCGAGTATGGAACGCCGGTAACGATCTTTCACCATTACGTGGCCGGATATGTGCAGAACGACTGGAAGCTGACGCGACGCCTGACGCTCAACATGGGAGTGCGGTGGGATCTCGAGACCGGAACCCAGGAGCGGTTTGGTCGATTGACGAACTTCGATTTTCAGGCTCCAGCGCCGATCAACGCGGCGGTGCGCGAGAAGCTCGGCCGGAACATCAATGGACTGCTGCGCTTCGTCGAGCCGGATGAGGCGGAGTGGAAGGCGGACAAGAACCGTTTTGCGCCGCGGATCGGGTTGGCGTGGCAGCTGACCGACCGGACGGTGCTGCGGGCTGGTTACGCGCTCTTCTACCTGCCGGTCTCGGTCGAAGTCCTCGGGTCGATTGGGTACAACTACACGATCAGCAGTGCGCAGCCGGATCCGCGGGTGCCGCAGGTGCTCCTGAACAATCCGTTCCCCTCGGGAATTCCGGCGATCATTGGCCGGTCACAGGGGAGCCTCTCGCTGCTTGGGCAGAGCCTGACGGCCGTTGAGGGGCGGATCAAGAGCTCCTACAACCAGGTCTGGAAC
>JBEAVZ010000213.1:0-7358 GCA_041160645.1 Acidobacteriota bacterium | reverse complement strand
GGCACCGTGGTCGGAATCATCATTGCCTTTCAGGGGCTGACACAGGCGTCGACGGCGTCGATCCAGGCCGTTGCGCCCGGAATCGCGGAAGCGCTGGTGGCGACGGCGGCCGGGATTGGGGCGGCGATTCCGGCCGTGCTCGCCTACAACCATTTTGTCAACGTGATCAAAGTGATGACGGCGGAGATGGATAGCCTGTCGCTCCGTCTTCTGAACATGATCGAGCGCGAAGCTCAGAACTCCTGATTTTTTTCCAAAAGCAACTATGGCATTCACGACGCGAAGTGGGCGAACGCAGACGGCGCTGGCGGAGATCAATGTGACACCGCTGGTCGACGTCATGCTCGTTCTGTTGGTTATTTTTATGGTGACCGCGCCAATACTCCAGACCGGTATTCAGGTCAATCTGCCCAAGACACGGGAGGCCGCATCGAACGAGGCCACTCCGAACGCGATCATCCTGACGATCGATCGTGAAGGGCAGATCTACCTCAGTGGCCCCAGAGAACGTGAGGCAGTAAATGTGAATGAGCTCCCGGCCATCCTCGAGAAGCGACTGGCGGGAGTCGCCGATCGGCGGGTCTATTTGCGTGGTGATGGCGATACACCTTACCGGGTGATCGCCTATGTGCTCGACAAAGCCCGTGAGGCGAAGGCCAGTGTCAGTCTGGTTACCGAGCCGGTTGGGGCAGGGCGGCCGGGAGATTCGCGGGCCAGGTAGGCCGGGCGGACTCCAATTGACCCAGACTTGATGCAAGCGAACCAGAATTGATGCGGTTGAGTCGTTCATACTACAAAATAATGGAGCAGCGCCAGGGGATGATCCTCTCGATCCTGCTGCACCTCCTCGTGATTGGCGGTGCGTTTCTCTATTTTCGCACCCCCCTCTCGACCATGATCGTGGCCGCCGGAGAAGGGAACGGCGAGACTGCCGGGGCGATCGAGGTTGGACTGGTCGACGCGGGACAGTTCGGGTTGAGTATGCCCCGCTCAGTCTCACTTCCGGGCAACGATCCCAATACGCCAAACAATGAGATCGTCGAGACCGATCTGGCCCGCCCGCAGGACGATGCCGAGCTCCTCCCCTCCACCACGCGCGAGCGGGTGACCGAGCCGCCTGATCGTCGAACCGATCGTCCAACGGCCCGTCAGAGCGAACAGTTTGTCACCGCCACCCCGCAACGGGGTGGGTCGGCGGATCGCAATGTGGAGATCGGTCGTTCAGCGGGCAGTCAGATTCCCTCTCTGGTTGGCGGGGTCGGGATGGGCAATGGGAGCGGTGTAGGCGGGAGCGGCCTTCCCGGCGGCTCGGAGTATGGACGCCGCATCCAGTCGATCCTCAGTCGCAACTATAGTCCACCCGCGGTCAGCACGACGACAACCGAGTATGTCATCGTCAGGTTGAGAATTGCCCGTGATGGACGGATCCTCTCGCTGACCAACGGGCGGCTCAATCCGACTTATCTGAAGAGACGCAGCGCGATAGATCTGGTAAATTATGCAGCGGAGAGGGCGGTGATCGCTTCGAACCCGTTGCCGCCTTTTCCGAATGGTTTTTTGATGGAATCGCAGGAAGCGACCGCGGAAATCTGGTTTCGTTACCCAAAATAATCTATTCTATCAAGTGTTTATGACTGGACCATTCTTATCTCAAAGCAAAGAGTTGAACCTGATGACGCACGTTCGCCGGCGCCCCCTGGTGGCCCTGCTGACGACGCTCGTCCTGACTGGCCTGATGGCTGTTCTGGCGGTGGCGCAGACCGGCGGTGCTTCGCCGGGCGCATCTCAATCGCCGGACGATCTGCGTCGGCAGATCGGCACGATCATTGTCACCCCCGGCAATGGGCCGTCATTGGCCGTCGCCGATTTCCAGCCACGGACAGCCGGAATCGATCAGCAGGTGGCGACCTTCAATATGGTGCTCTGGAGCGATCTCCAGTTTGCCGGGGTCAGCAACCTGATCGGCAAGAGCCTCTATCCCACAACCCGTCTGGCCGATCCAGCCTCTCTCCGTTATGAAGAGTGGAGCGGCGATCCGGTCAAGGCCGACTACCTCGCTTTTGGGGGCCTTACTGACGGCGCCAACGGCCAGGGATTCCTCTATGACATCAAGACCCAGCAGGCGATCCTCACCGCCCAGTTGAGCGGGTCCGACCGTGAGATGGCTCATCAGTTTGCCGACCAGATCGTCAAGGTTCTCACGGGGCAGGACGGGATTGCCCAGAGCCGGATTGCCTACATCGCGAACCGGGAAGTCCAGATCATGGACTATGACGGCTATGGCAGCCGCGCCTTTACCCGTGACAATTCGATCAATCTCTTCCCCAGTTTTGCTCCTGATGGCAAGCGCCTCGCTTACGTCTCTTACCGCAGTGGCTTTCCAAATGTTGTCATTCGTGGTGAAGACGGCCTGATCATCGGCGCCACCCAGTTCAAGGCGACGACCACCTCTCCGACGATTGGTCCGGACGGGCGCATCGTCTTCTCCTCGAGCAAGGATGGAGGGGGGATGGATCTCTATCTCGCCAACGAGGACGGATCTGCGGCGCGAAGATTGACCAATACGCGGAAAGCGGTCAATATTTCACCGCGGTGGAATCCGCGGACAGGTCAGGAGATCGCGTTCATCTCCGATCGGGGCGGTAATCCACGCATCTATCTGATTGGTGCTGATGGCACTAATGAGCGTCCATTTTTGACACTTGGTGGTCAGATGGACTCACCAGCCTGGTCACCTGACGGGCGGTTTCTGGCCTTCACCTGGGATGGTGGTGGTGGTACCTTCAATATTTACCTCGCCGATATCGCCTCCGGGCAAGTGGTCAAATTGACACGCGAGGGGCGTAACGAGAGTCCGGCCTGGTCACCAGACAGTCGCCACCTCGTCTTCCAGTCCAATCGGACTGGGCGGTGGGAGATCTGGGCCATGCATATTGATGGTAGTGAACAGCGTCAGCTGACCAGAACTGGAGGGCGCAGCCCCTCCTGGGGGAGATGACCATGGTTGGTCGCTTCTGACTCTTCTTTATGACCGATGTGATAGCTCCAAACAATTTGAATGATCAATAATAAGCAAGGAGATAGCCCAATGCCTAACAAACTATTCCGGACAACTTCGGTGTCCGCAATTTTTCTTTTGGTAATCTTGATTTCGGCTTGTGCGCCACCGGTTGCGAAGATCAAGGTGTCGCGAACCGAGGTCAAACCTGGTGACCCGGTGACTGTCAGCTGGGAGACCAAGAACGCCAAGAAGATCGAGGTCAACGGAGAGGCGGCGGAGAAGATCGGCGCGAAGACCGTTACTCCGAAGGAGACGACCACGTATGAGGTTGTCGCCCGCCGTGGCCGCAAGGAAGCCCGTGACAAGGCTGCCGTGACGGTTACCGTGGTCAAGCCGCCGATGCCGACGATCTCACTCCGGGCCGAGCCGAGCGCGATCGATCTGGGCCGGAATACGACCCTCCGCTGGGAGGCCGCCAACGCTTCGACGGTGACCATCTCCGGGTTGGGCGAGGTGGCCGCCAGTGGTCAGCGTGAGGTCAGTCCGCGCGTCTCGACGACCTACACGGCGACCGCGATCGGCGAGGGTGGAAACGCGACCGCGAGCACCCGCGTCACGGTGACGGAGCCGCCTCCGCCGCCAGCTCCCGAGAAACCGAAGCCCAGTCCGGAGCCGCCGATTGCCGACCAGTTCCGGGCCCAGGTTCGTCCGGTCTTCTTCGACTATAACAAGTCGGACATTCTTCCGGAGGGTAAAGAGGTTCTGACCCGCATCGCGACGTGGCTCAACCTCGAGCGTAATCGGACCATCGTCTTCCGTGTTGAGGGCTACTGCGATCCGCGCGGCACCGCCGAGTACAATCTTGGTCTGGGTGATCGTCGCTCCCGGGCGGTCAAGGACTTCCTGATCAGCCTCGGGGTCGATGACAGCCGGATCGAGGTGGTCAGCTACGGCAACGAGAAGGCCGCGGGAACGGAAGAGGGTGCGGCGAGTGCTCCTCCATCATGGGCCCACGACCGTCGTGCCGAGCTGATCTATGTTCGTGGCGGGGATCGTCCGTAACCCGGCCAGCATTTAATGTGGCTCGATTGACGGATTCCGTTAATCAGTTCATTGCGCACGATGCGCGGATATGAACCAGTCCCCTTGGAGATGTGTCCTCCGACATGACTCCAAGGGGACAACTTGCGCATAGTGAGGAATTATGATGCGAAATATTCTGTCTGGTCTGCTGGTTCTGCTTCTACTCCTGGCCAACTTTGCCGAGGGGCAGGCGCAGAACAAGGAACAACGAGAGAAGATCGATCGAATGGCTGTCCAGCTGGAGGAGTTGAAGACGGAGGTCATGCTGCTGCAGCGTCAGGTCCAGTCGATGCAGGATACTTTTAACAAGACGACCGGCGAGCTCAACACGCTGGTTGTCCAGATGAGTGACAATATTGCGACTATACGGCGCGCCCAGTCGGCCATCTCCACCAATAGCGGTGACACCATCACGACCGTCACGGCGATGGGGGAGCGGCTGACCGCCACCAATCAGCGCATGGAGCGGCTCTCTGAACAGTTTGCCCAATTGAAGAAGGTGATCGAGGATATTCCCAAGATGCCGACCTTCGCGCAGATTACCCCGGGCAATGCCGAGCAACTATTTGCTGCGGCCTACAGTGACTATTCGCGTGGCAATTATGATCTGGCGATCTCCGAGTTCCGACAGTATGTCGAGATCTACCCCGGCTCCGAGCTGGCGGACAATGCCCAGTACTGGATTGCGGAGATCCTTGTTGTGCGGAAGAGCCTGCCTGAAGCGGTAGCCGAGTATGAGAAGGTGGGAATGATCAATCCGCAGGGGGACAAGACTGCCAACGCGCTCTTCAAGCGTGGTCAGTTGCTGCTGCAATTGGAGCGCAAAGATGAGGCGGTGGCCCAGTGGTTGTCGCTGATCAAGGATCACCCGAAGAGCCAGGAGGCGATTCAGGCGACCGAGCAACTCCAGCAGGTGGCGCCAGAGGCGCTCCTGCCACCCGATCCGCCACAAAAGCCGGCGGCGCGGAAGGGACGACGGCCCTAATCTCCAATGGGGAGATTTGATTCGGATAATCGGCTGGTCGGCAAACTTCATAAAGCAGACCTTACCGATAGCGGTTGTTACATCAGCTCTCCAAACGAAAGGGGCATCAGGCAGTGCAGATCTGCCTGATGCCCCTTTCGTTTGGGCAGAGTGCAGCGGTTGGACTCGGGCCCGCTGGTCATTGAACGGGTCGCCGATGAGCCTCAGCCCGCCGGGGGATGGGGGTGGTGGATGGTCAGCCTGGCATCCTGATGATCGCGATTGGGCAGGAGCAGGCTGGTGACGTAGCCGACGGTGACGCAGGTGGCAATGCCAATCGCCGCGTGAAGAAAGAAGTGCAGATTGGTGTAGCGGGGGATGAGGATCAGCACCACCCCGCTGGCTACTGCTCCGCTCAGGACGCCTGCTGTATGGGCCCGGCGAGTAAAGATGCCAAGGATAAATATTCCCGCCAGCCCGCTGCCGGTCAGACCGATGCTTTGCAGAAACAGATCCCAAAGCGATCTGATCTCGAATCCAGCCATGAGCATCGCCACCATCGTTCCGACAACTCCAAACATAAATGTCAATCGACGGGCCAGTTTGAGCCGGGCAGACTCGGGCGGCGAGGGCCAAAGGCGAACATAGAAGTCGGTGACGATGGCGGTCGCGATGCTGTTGATGCTGCTCGACATGGTCGACATTGCGGCGGCAAAGACCCCCGCCAGGACCAGACCCGCCACTCCACGGGGCAGGTGGTTGGCGATGAACCAGGCGAATGAGGCATCGGTCTGGATTGCCGGATTGACCATCTCCGGATGGTTCTTGTAGAAGACGAAGAGGGCCGAACCAGCGCTGAAGAAGATCAGCGCCGTTGGAATGGTCAGCACGGCGTTGATGATGATGCCCCGGGCCGCTTCGCGCTCACTGCTGGTGGTCAGGTACTTCTGCACGACCGACTGGTCGGTTGTGTATGGAATGAGATGGGTCGCCAGATTGCCGACGATCATCACCCAGACGGTTGTCGTTGTGGCGTCCCAGCTCAAATTGAGAAGATGGAATTTGCCAGCCGCCTGGCCAGTCGCCACGATCTCCCGCACGCCTCCTTCGGTCCCCGTGATCAGTACGGCGAGCGCGGCAATGGCTCCCCCGAGCAGGACGAATACCTGGACCACGTCGGTCCAGACGACCGCCTGTAAGCCCCCCTTCACGGTGTAGAGGGTTGTCAGGACCCCCATGAGCAGGATGCAGAGATAGATGTTGAAGCCGCCCGCGGCGGAGAGGGCCAGCGCTGGCAGAAAGAGGACGATTGCCAATCGACCAGCCTGGAAGATGATGAACGAACTGCTACCCAGCAGACGGACGATGAGGCTGAAGCGAAGTTCGAGATATTCATAGGCGGTCGTCAGGTTCAGGCGGCGGAAGAAGGGCAGATAGTATCTGATGATCAGCGGGGCGACGAGCACGATGCAGATCGTTGAGAGAAGATAGGTCCAGTCTTCGGCATAGGTCTTGGCCGGCACGGCGAGGTAGGTTACCGCGCTCAGCTGGGTGCCATAGATGCTCAGACCGGCGGCCCACCAGGGTATTCGTCGCCCCCCGAGAAAGAAGTCTTCACTTGTTCCTCCGCCTCTTGAAAAGTAGAGACCGACCAGCAGCGTTGCGGCGAGGTAGATCCCCAGCACAAAGTAGTCGAGCCATCCGAACCCGCCACCGGCCAGTTCGAGCCTCGCGGCGAGGGGTTGACCGGATCGATGGGCTGGCCGATCTTCTCCACCGACGATGACGATCTCACCCTGCCAAAGGGTCGCCCCAGTGGTGACCAGCGATATGGGCATTGAGCCGAGGCTTGACCAGGCAGAGGTGATTGTATTGTAGGTCAGGACGTCGCGACTGAATCCGGGATGCCTTTCTCCCAGCTCTGGCGCCCGAATGACCAATTGTCCATCGTCTCCACTCAGCACCACCAGGTGCGACTGGCCAAGCGGGAGCGCTGTGGAGGCGACGAGTGGTCGGGGGGCGTCAGGTTGACGTGACCAGCCCAGGGTTGGACTGAACTGCCAATGATCCCGGAGGTACTCCCGGACTGGTTCGCCAAATGAGCCGGCGTATAGTTTGGCCCCGCTGATCAGGTGGAACGCTCCATTTTGACCTGCGGCAGCCGGAAGGATACGTCCGCTGGCAGGCAGCGGAGGCTCGCTTCTCCAGGCTGGCGTGGGGTGATCCGGTTCCATCGACCAGAGTGAACGCAAAGCGGTGGTCGCCAGCGGTGAGGTCTGGCCGCCTGCTACATAGATGGTCTTTCCAACG
>JBEAVZ010000190.1:0-3293 GCA_041160645.1 Acidobacteriota bacterium | reverse complement strand
GGTTGGAACTGTCACCGCCTCTCTGCGCATGGCCAACGCCCGCCCGACCCAGACCCAGATCGCCCAGTATGAGATCGCCGCCGCCGAATTCCAGGCTGTCTTGCGTGATCTGCGCCGGTTGGTCGAGGTCGATCTGGTCAGGCTGAAGAGGGAGATGGAGGCGGTGGGAGCTCCCTGGACCGCCGGGAGAATCCCCGAGTTTCAGAACTGATCAGGCAATGTCGCCGGGCCCGTCAGGTCGCCCGTGGTCAGAAACCTGACCATGGGATGACCCGACGGGCCCGGCGTTTTTTTTCAACCAGATCAGCCGAGCGGCAGCGTTATCTGAATGCTTGCGCTCCGCTCAGGCGGTGAAATGACCTGAATCTGGCCGTTATGAAGCTGAACGGCCCGAAATGCCTGGGCCAGTCCAATCCCGCTTCCTGAAGGTTTGGTTGTAAAGTAGAGATTGAAGATCTTCTCCCGTATCTCGAGCGGGATGCCGGGGCCCTCATCGGTAATGGTGATCAGCACGAATCCATTTTCTCGCGTCGTATGGAGGGTCAGCCGGCCGCCGTTGGGCATGACCTGGCACCCATTGATGACGATATTGAGCAGGGCTTGCTTGAGAAGGTCGTGATCGACCTTGATCGGAAGCGGCTCGCTCGAGTACTGCTCAATGATATCGATCCCCTGGGCGCGTGCATCCGCGGCCAATTCAACCACTTCGCGCACCAGTTCGTTCGCGTCAAGCTGGTCGACATTGACCTCGACTGGGCGCGTGAAGTCGAGAAACGTCTGCACCACCCGCTTCAGACGCGTCACTTCGGTCGTCAGAATATCGACGTGGGCTTTCGGATCGAGTCCGGCCTCCAGTTTTCCACTCAGCAGCTCGAGATGCAGGACCATGGCGTGGAGGGGGTTCTTCACCTCGTGCGCTACTCCGGCGGTGATTCGGTTGAGGGCGGCCAGTTTGGTGGCAAAATCGAGCTGATTCTCCAGTTGCTGGAGAGTCTCGAAATCGCGCAGGGTCAGCAATGCTCCGGCCGGCTGCCCATGGTCCGTAAAGAGCTGGAGTGAGGCGACGACCCGTTGTGGTTCATTGAGTCCGTCCCCTCCACCTGGAATGGTCAGCACCTGTTGCTGGGAGCGCCCACTGCGGAAGGCGCGGGTCGTCAGCTGGCAGAGCGGGTGGCTCGGTGGAAGCACCTGGGTGAGGTGGCGACCCGGGAGCGGACCGCGGAACTGTCCGAGCAGTCGTTCCGCCTCCGGACTGGCCATCATGATCTTCTGTTCGCGATTGAGCAGCAGCACCCGCTCCGAAAGGCTCCCCACCACCTGCTGGAGTTGATCACGGATTGCTTCGACCTCAGTGCGGTTGCCGGCAAAGCGACGCCCCAGTTCGCGCAGGCGCTGGGTCATCGACTGCATGTCGAGAGTCTCGGGGTGGCGGGTATCCGAGTTGAGCGCAATCTCCGCCTCTAACTGCTCGATGCTCTCCATCACTTCGCGCAGCGGCCAGAGAACCATATTCGACGACGTGAGGGTCGTCAGGATGGCGAGGGTGATCACGATCAGGCTGAAGGTGAGGCTCAGTTTCAGCGTCGGTGTGAGGCGGGTCCGGAACCGCTCCGCCGGAATGCCGACCACCAATCGGGCGAAGGGATCGCGGCTCAGGCGAAAGATGATGGTGATCTCATAGACGAGGTCCTCTCGGTACAACTGCCAGAGCTGTGAGTACCAACGAGCCTGTAACAGATCGTTGAATGGTTTGATTCGGGTTCGATCCTGGAGCAGATTCTTCTGATCGGAGATCGCCAGCACCTGACCGTCAAGGGCGATGATAGCGCAATAGGCGAGATCTGATCGCTCATTTGTGCTGGCCTTGATCAAAGACCGGACCGACTCATCGACGGAGATCGAGACCTTTGGATCCTCGAGCGGCCGGGTGAAGATCGCCTCCTGCGTAAAGCCATTGAGCTGGTCGAGAAAAAGGTCTTCAACGGCCTCGCCCCGTGCCCGGATCTCTCCATTCAGGTATCTGGCGGTATTGAAGGAGAGGAGCACCAGCGCGACGAGCGTGATCAGGAAGATCGTCACCGTCAGGTGGCGGGTGCGGACGCTGGGATCCCATTTGATCACGGGCCAGCCGATCCGACGCCAGTTTTTAAGTGGGTTGTGCTTGTGTAGTTTCAACAGATCTGACTCCGAACCCCGACCACAAAAGTCACCGTCGACTCTTAGCTGCCAGATGCTCCATTTCAGAGGCTGGCGCAGATTCTCCGGGGAGGGAAGTGGATGCAATGTGTAAGATCAGTCGGTCGTCGTTCCCGGCATTCCGGAACCTTCGAACGTCAACAGGATTGAGATATGGGGCAATTGAGATCAGATACTTGTTGAGCCGCTTTATCGATAAAATCACGCGAAGATCTTTCTGTTCGAACCCCGTTTCATTAGATCGAGCTGGCCAGCTCTGCCCAGCCAGTTCGCGAGGATCCGCCAGCGACTCGGCGCACCTCCCGGGTTCCACAGGTCAGGCGCCACGTCCATTTTGACCGTCATTTTCTTCGGCAACGCCCTAAATTTAGATTAAACTCCGCACTTCAGGCAAGTCTTTCCGCGACATTGCCGGAGATCGTTCGATCCGGCCAGGGGCCGGATCGGCATTGTTGCCGGCCAGATGACTGAAAAACATTGCGGTTTAGAGGGTGAATACGTATACTGCACTCTTCCTTGTTCGAGTTTACACAAATCCTTATTGGTTCAAAGCAGAATCTGAAACTTCCCTCATCCCCACGTGTGTGAGTGTGCGTGTGTGAGTGTGATTGATGTTGTCCAGGCACCCAGCCGGTCCACCGGATCGGCGAGGAGGAAAAATGAGAAAAATTGTCAGCGCAATTGTGGCGGTCAGTCTCTTGATCGTCGTTGTGTATGCCCAGCAGGCTCCCTCGGGGACCGTTCGCGGAACCGTCACTGATCCATCAAAGAGTGTTCTGGCTAACGCGACCATCACTGCCAAAAATCGCAGCACCGGAGCGGAGCGGGTTGTCACAACGGGGACAGATGGAACATTCCTGATTGGCAATCTGATTCCCGGAGAGTATGAGTTGCGGATCGTCATGACTGGTTTCAAGAGCGTCGTCGTGGCGGTGACGGTCCAGATCGGTGAGACGCTGACACTCGATACCCCACTGGAGATTGGCCAGACGACGGAGACGGTCGTTGTCTCGTCCGACGCGGTGACGGCCATCAATACCACCGATTTCAAGATCGATGGGGTGATCTCCCGTAAAAAGGTCGACGGGCTGCCGCTC
>JBEAVZ010000164.1:0-2693 GCA_041160645.1 Acidobacteriota bacterium | reverse complement strand
GCGCTCTACATCTTCTACCGGATCGGTTCACGCAATGAGCGTCCCGGGACGACCGGGCTCTCGCATTTCTTTGAGCACATGATGTTCAACGGGGCAAAGAAGTATGGTCCGAAGCAGTTCGATCGGGTGATGGAGGATGCGGGCGGCTCGAACAACGCCTACACGAGTGAAGATGTGACGGTCTATCAGGACTGGTTCCCCAAGTCGGCGCTCGAGTTGATCTTCGATCTCGAGGCGGACCGGATCGCCAACCTGAGCTTCGATCCGCAGGTGGTCGAGTCGGAGCGGGGCGTGGTCGCCTCGGAGCGACGGACCTCGGTCGACGCGAACAACTTTGGCGTGCTCTATGAGCAGCTTGGCGCGACGGCCTTCACCGCCCATCCCTACCAGTGGCCAGTCATCGGCTGGATGGTCGATATCGAGAACTGGAAGATGGAGGATCTGAAGCGCCATTTCGAGATGGGCTATTCACCCTCGAATGCGACGATGGTCGTCTCGGGAGATGTGCAGTTGGCGGAGATCGTCCGCCTGGCGGAGAAGTATATCGAGCCGATTCCGGCCCATGCCCCGCCGCCGCCGGTGACGACGCGCGAGCCGGAGCAGATGGGTGAGCGGCGGGTCACCGTCAACAAGTTTGCCCAGCTGCCGATTCTGATGATGGGCTACCACGTGCCGGAGGCGCGCCACGCCGATTACTATCCGCTGAAGGTTCTGCAGACGGTCCTCTTCAGTGGGCAGAGCTCACGGATGTACCAGCGGCTGGTCGATCGCGATCAGCTGGCGATCTCGATAAATGGCAGCGCCGAGGCCTCGTTCGACCCGACGCTCTTCATCATCTCGGCGCAGCCCAAGGACGGGATTGAGCCGGCGGCGGTCGAGAAGGTGATCGACGAGGAGCTCGACCGGATCAAGAATGGCCCGGTCAGTGACGAGGAGCTCGAGAAGGCGAAGAACATTCTGCTCGCCGGCTTCTACCGCCAGATGAAGACGATCAGCGGCAAGGCCAACACGCTCGGAACCTATGAAGTCTTCTTCGGCGACTACCAGAAGCTCTTCAGCGCCGCCGATGACTACCGTCGGGTGACGAGGGAGGATCTGCAGCGGGTCGCCCGACAGTATTTCCAGCTGCGTAATCGGACGGTGGCCACTCTGGTCCCCGAAAAGTCGTCCGCGAAGAGATAGCGCGAGAAGGGGAGAGATACGATGTTGAAGAGAACAATACTGGCCGTAATGGTCGCGGTGGTCGTCGTTGGCTCGGTTGCCGCCCAGGGCGGGCTCAAACTGCCCCCGGCGAAGCGGGTCAGGCTCGCCAACGGGCTGACCCTCATCCTGGTCGAACAGCGCGAGATTCCGCTGATCAGCGTCAATCTGCTGGTGAGGGGGGGCGCGGTGGCCGACCCGGTTGGCAAGGAGGGCGTCGCCGATCTGACCGCGGAGTTGCTGCGCAAGGGGACCGGAAAGCGCACCGCTGAGCAGCTGGCGGCCGAGCTCGACTTCATCGGGGCCAGCTTCAGTGCCGGGGCGACGATCGACTACTCGACCGTCTCCGCCGAGTTCCTGAAGAAGGATCAGGCGAAGGGGCTCGATCTGCTTGCCGACGCGGTGCTCAATTCGACGCTGCCGCCGGCGGAGGTCGAGAAGCTGGTGCGGCAGAATATCGATCAGATCAAGGCCGGACGCGACCGGGCACAGAGTGTGATTGGCAACTACTTCAATGGCTACCTCTATGGTTCACACCCCTATGGCCGCCCGGTCGGCGGGGATGAACGCTCGCTGGCCGCCATCACCCGCGACGACCTGCTCGCCTACTATCGTGGCTGGTACACTCCGGCGAATGCGATCCTCGCTGTCGCCGGAGACTTCACGGCGGCCGAGATGGAGAAGGAGCTGACGGCTCGTTTTGGCGCCTGGAGCGGTAAGGCGGCGGCGCCGGTCAGCCTGGCTGAACCGGTGGCCGTCAAAGGCAAGCGGCTGCTGCTGGTCGACAAACCCGACTCGACCCAGACCTTCTACCAGATTGGCAACCTCGGCATTGCGCGGAGCAATGCTGACCGGGTCTATGTCAATGTCATCAACACCCTCTTTGGCGGACGCTTCACCTCGATGCTCAATGATGCGCTGCGGGTCAGTTCCGGGCTGACCTACGGCGCCAATTCATTCTTCAGCGAGCGGCGCATGCGCGGCCCCTTCGTCATCTCGACCTATACCCGCAATGAGACGACCGAGAAGGCGATCGATCTGACCCTCGAGATTCTGAAGCGGCTCCACGAGAAGGGCGTGACCGCGGCCGAGCTGACCTCGGCGAAGAACTACCTGAAGGGGCAGTTCCCGCCCCGTCTCGAAACGACCGACCAGATCTCGGCCCAGCTCGCTCAGCTCGCCTTTTACGGACTCGATGAGCGGGAGGTCAATGACTATTATGCGCGGATCGACTCGATGAGCCTTACCGACGCGCGCCGCGTCATCCGCGACTATTTCCCGCTCGACAACCTCGTCTTCGTGCTGGTCGGCAAGCGGAGCGAGATCGAGGGGGTGGTCAGGAAGTATGCGCCGGTGGTCGATCACAAATCGATCACCCAGCCCGGTTTCTGAGCCTGGTCGCCGGCCGCGTTGACCAGCCGGCCCCTGGCATCTGGCAACCCTGGCATCTGGCAACAGAAAGCAGGAGCCAGAAGAGCGTAAGGGTGGGGAGA
>JBEAVZ010000133.1:0-3019 GCA_041160645.1 Acidobacteriota bacterium | reverse complement strand
ATTTGTATCCATCCTATCGGGGGCAGTATAGTCAGCTTATCAGATGGAGCTGTCTGATCTGGACAGTTCTGCTGACGCTGATCGTCCTTGAGATGTTTGCAGATCCCGGGCCGGTGATCCTGATCTCATTTGCGTTTCCGATTCTCTATATGGCCCTCTCCTGGTCGATCACGTGGCGTCGCTGGTCCGGGCGGGGTTGAGCACCAGCGCCACCCGGCCATAATCAGCCATAATCAGCCATAATCGGCCATAATCAGGAGGTCTCGATGTTACGACTTGGTTTGAACTGTGGATACTGGGGATCGGTGCCCGTTGACTATGTCAGTCTGGCCCAGGAGGCAGACCGGCTTGGATATCACTCCCTCTGGACCGCCGAGGCTTACGGGTCGGATGCGGTCTCCCCACTGGTCTGGCTGGCGGCAAAGACCGAGCGGATCAACGTCGGCACGGCGATCATGCAGATGACGGCGCGGGCTCCGGTGGTCACTGCCATGACCGCGGCGACAATCGACCTGCTGACCGGTGGGCGGATGTTGCTTGGAATTGGCGCCTCTGGCCCCCAGGTGGTTGAAGGCTGGCACGGCGTGCCATATGGCAAGCCGGTCACCCGCGCCCGTGAGTACGTCGACATTATGCGACAGGTCTGGAAGCGTGAGGCCCCGGTCCAGTTCCATGGTGAGCACTACGATATTCCAATCTCCGGCGGAAGCGGACTGGGTAAGCCACTCAAGCTGATCATTCATCCCCAGCGCCCGTCGATCCCCATCTATCTTGCGGCTATCGGACCGAAGAATGTCGCCCTGGCCGCGGAGGTAGCCGATGGTTGGTTGCCCATCCTCTTCTCACCGGAGCGAATGTCGATCTATCGCGAATGGCTCGACGAGGGATTTGCGAAGGCTGATCCGGCCGTCCACCGTCCCGACTTCGATATTGCCCCCACGGTGCAGGTGGTGATTGGTGATGATCTCGAGATGTGTCGCAACATGGTCAAGCCGTTCATCGCCCTCTATGTCGGCGGAATGGGAGCGCGCGACAAGAACTTCTACTTCAATCTTGCCTGTCGCTATGGTTATGAAGAGGCGGCCAACCAGATTCAGGATCTCTATCTGACCGGACGCAAAGGAGAGGCGGCAATGGCCGTCCCGGATCAGTTTGTCGATGAGGTCGCTCTCTGCGGCCCCCGTGAGCGGGTGGCGGAACGGCTCAGTGCCTGGAAGTCTTCCGGGATTGGGACGATGATCTGCGGGACCTGGGATGTCAACGCTCTCCGGACCATGGCCGAACTCGTCCTCTGAGGAGCGCTGATCGGCGCCGGCGAAGCGATTCTTTTTGACTGGTCGCTCCTGCTCGAACGGCGGCGCCTTGCTCAGAACAATCCGGCCTGCCGGCAGATCGCGAGGTCGTCCGGATCATCGAGATCGAGCGCGATCCGCGGATTCTCGAGGATGCGCCAGGAGATCCCGGCGGCTCTGGCCGCGGCAAGGTGCCGCGCAAAACTGCCGGGACCAAACTGGGAAGGGAAGATGTCGGGTGGGCGGCGGAGGATGGCGTTCGTTCCGGTGCCGTCTCGCGATGGGACGAGGATGACCACCGGCTGACCATCATCCGCGGCAAAGACGGAATCGATGTCGGCTGCCGTAAGCATGGGCAGATCGATCGGCAGCCGCAGCACCGCCGTTGCCCCGCGCCCGATCGCTTCCCGCGTGCCGAAGTCGACCGATGCGCTCTCCGAGATCTGCTGCTGCTCGAGAATGACCTCCAGCCCAAGGCGCGTCGCCAGCGCGACGGCCGGCGCATAGCAGGTGACGACGGCCACCCGGTCAGCCTGTTGGCACTGTGCGGCAGTGGCGAGGGTTCGCTCCATCATCCGGGTCGCCAGCGCCATCCGCGCGGCGTCGTTCATCACCCCGGCCAGCCGCTGCTTCGCCTGTTGCAGATCCTTGACCGGGATCAAAAGGTATCTCATTGGCCATCCCTGCCAGGCTGAGCGAAGTCGGCCCAACTGCTCAAACTTCTGGTCATTACTTTTACGCGGCCAGCCACTCAAGCACCGTTCTGGCCAGCCCTGCCTTGTCCGCGTCCGTTCGCATGACGGTCTGGGCAATCCTCGTCGCGATGCCCAGCTCGGCCACCTTGGCCTCTTCATCGCGGTCCGTTTCGTCGATCAGGTAACGGTCGAGCAGGTCGGCATAGAGCCGGGCCACGCCACTCGCCGAGACCTCGCGGCCAAGATCCCGCAACATCCGATCGGTCGGACCCTTCAGTGAGGCTCCGCCGACGACGGGACTGACCGCGACGACCGTCGCTGCTGTCTCGACCAGCGCCTCGCGAATCCCGGGCACCGCGAGAATCGGGCCAATACTGATGAGGGGATTGCTTGGACAGATCAGGACCGCTTCGGCGGAGAGGATCGCTTCGACCACTCCCGGCGCTGGTCGGGACTGCTCGATATTCTCGAACCGGATCCCCTCCACCCGCGGCAACGCCCGGCGGCGAATCAGATACTCCTGAAAATGGAGCGGACCTTCGCTCGTCAGGATGGTTGTCGGGGTGTGCAGATCGGTCATTGGCCGGATCTGCATCGGCAGACCAAAGTGGCGCCGCAGGTGATCGCTTACCTCGCTCAGGCTCTCTCCCTGGCGCATCCGGGCGGTCCGAAAGATATGGGTGGCCAGATCGCGATCACCCAGGTTGAACCAGCGCTCTTCGCCCACATAGCCGATCAACCGCTCCAGACACTCGAAGGTCTCCCCGCGCATCCCCCAGCCAGTCTCAGGATTGACCACTCCGGCCAGAGTGTAGGTGACGATGTCCAGATCTGGAGCGATATAGAGACCGAACATCTCGATGTCGTCACCCGTGTTGACGATGATCGACAGCTCTTCCGCCTCCCGGGGAGAGAGCACCTGTTGCAACCCGGCGAGCAGTTTCGAGGCGCCCACTCCACCGGCCAGTGCCGTAATCTTCAATGATCGGGCCTCCTCCGCCCTTAACCGACCAGGGTTGGCGTCGCCGAGAC
>JBEAVZ010000004.1:0-14447 GCA_041160645.1 Acidobacteriota bacterium | reverse complement strand
ATAACTCTGCATGGGGGGCTGGTGCGGCTTATGTATTCAAGCGAAATGGCATGATTTGGAGCCAGCAAGCCTATCTCAAGGCCAGTAATACTGAGACAGATGACGGCTTTGGGTTGTCAGTGGCGATCTCCGGGGATACGGTGGTTGTAGGAGCGTATGGTGAGAACAGCAACGCGACCGGGATGAATGGTGATGAATCAAATAACTCGGCCGTAGATTCAGGAGCGGCGTATGTGTTCGTGAGAAGCGGGACGATTTGGAGCCAGCAGGCCTACCTCAAAGCCAGTAATACGGACAGTGGTGATCTTTTTGGCCATTCCCTGGCGATCACCGGGGATACAGTGGTTGTGGGGGCTTTTAGTGAGGACAGCAACTCCACTGGGGTGAACGGTGATCAATCCAACAATTCGGAAAGTTATTCGGGTGCGGCTTACATCTTTTCTCTCTCTGCCCCGACCATAGTGGCAGTAAGTGGGATCTCAAGGATGATTGGCATCAATGGTTCTAACTCAATCATCGCGACAGTGAGTGATCTGAACGTTCCGGCAAACACCCTGATGGTCACTGTGACAAGCCCCAATCCAACGGCGGGGGTAAAGCTTTCCAATATTGTCAACACCAACGGAACGATTACAGCCGACATTGTGGCTAACACTTCAGCGCCGGCTGGCACAGTAACCTTTAACCTGCAAGTAAGTAATGGGACAGCTATATCAACTGCAACGTTGACAGTGACCGTTCTGCCGATCACCAGCAGTAACCCATCAACCAGTCTACCAGGAAGTAGTGGAGCAGCAATCAGTCCAGGCAGTCCGCTAACGATCACCCAGACATTGACCAACACTTCTTCATCACCGGTGACCACGACCTATGCGGCGACATTGCCGGTTGGACTCAGCGCGATCTCCTGCACGAGCCCGACAGGTTCGTGCGTGATCGGTACCGCAACGATTGTCTCACCAGCAAACGATCCTGATGGTCTGATGCTCAAGAGCAGTCCTGTTGCTGCGTCAACCGTCCAGACCGTCACCTGGTCGGGGACCATCCCGGGCAATGGCAGCGTTAAGATCACCTACCAGGTGCAGGTCAGCGTTCAAGCCACCAGTGGAACGCAGTACTGCGTAACGTCGACTATAGGCGGAGCAGCCGGGCCATCGAGCTGCCTGACAATCACTGCACCGTCTGCCGGGCCGGGGAATCCACCGGTCTTCGCCGGACTGCCCAACCAGCAGAAGCCGGGAAGTCTGCTCATCTTCAACATCTACACCTCATCGATCAGTGGAACGCAGAGTGAGACCTTGATCTCCCTGACCAATACCAATCCGGTCAGTCCGAACAGCATCCACCTCTTCCTGGTCGATGGTGCAACATGCTCTATTGCCGATCAGGTCATCACCCTCACCCAGAACCAGACGGCCAGCTTCCTGGCGAGTGATATTGATCCGGGAGTGACCGGCTATCTGATTGCGGTGGCGATTGATGCCAATGGCTGTCCGACGATCAGCAATTATCTGATCGGGATCGCGACGGTCAAGTTTGAGAGCGGGCACCGCGCCCTGCTACCGGCAATTGGAGTGGCCGGTATCTCACCCGGTATACCGACCTGTCAGCCCAGCTCGACAACGACGACGATTCTATTTGATGGAGTTAGGTACGACGCGTTGCCGCGTTCGCTGGCCATTGCCAGTCTGCCGTCGCCCGCCAACGGAAACAGCTCGATGCTGATCATCAACCGGATTGGTGGAGATCTGACGACCGGAGCCGCGCGACTTGGACCGCTTGCCGGACTGCTCTTTGACGACAGTGAGGTGGCGCGAAGCTTTACGATCGCGGGTGGAAATTGTCAGATGCGGGGTCTGCTCGGCAACAACTTTCCCCGAACGGCACCGCGCTACACGACCGTGATCCCGGCCGGGCGTACCGGCTGGATGAAGTTCTGGGCGGTAGGAGATGAAGCGATCAGCGGAGTGATGATCAACGAAGCGGTCTCGGGACTGAGCGGTGGCTATAACCTCCAGGCGTTGACGACGACCAACACGGTGACGCTGACAATACCGGTCATTCCGAACTGAGTTCGGAGAGGCAGGCCAATCCCAATAACGCTGGGAGTATCGAAGGCTTACGGGCTCCTGACTTACCAAGGTGTTGCGAGGACTTCGAGTGGTGCCGGTTGAAGTGTGGGCTGGAGGTCAATCTCAAGCTCTCCCGCGATCGCGGTCATCTCCACCTGATCATCGTGCCGGTTCCTCCCCGATCCAAGATTTATGGGATCCGGTTGGTGGATAAAGATTGTGCTGGCTGGATATTCGAACTTTGGATGAGATTGGCCAATGGAGCAACTGGAAAAAGAGAGGTCCAGCGAAGCGCCGTCAAACCGCCGCTGAGTAAAGCTCCGCTGATGGGGGGGGCGGTAAGATTCACCCGGCTCGCGGACTAGTCACCTTCCCCACTCAAAAGTCCAAAGCCCTAATTTGATGAAATCTGAGCCAAGTCAAGAATTACGCCAGGATTTGGCCTTGGAGAAAGAAATGGTGTATTCTTCGGCGCATGGCTGAGAATATCAAGACTACTCCACCCGTTAATGCCGCACCGGTCCACGGTTCGCCGAAGAGTGTCATTCGCGACTATGCCGAGCAGCTGTTGATCACCGTCATCATGGCCCTCTTCCTGATGACCTTCATCGCCCAGGCGGTGGCTGTACCAACCGGCTCGATGCAGAATACCATCAACATTGGCGACCATCTCTTCGTCAACAAGTTTGTCTTTGGAAGCCAGACTCCGCTGATCGGCAAGCTGCTACCCACGCGCGACATTCGGCGGGGAGACATTATTGTCTTCAAGCTGCCGAGCGACCCGAAGGTCAACTATGTCAAGCGGGTGATCGGGCTTCCGGGCGACGAGATACTCGTCCACGGACGGAAGGTGATGGTCAACGGTCAGGAGTTGCCGGAGGAGCGGGTGACCGTCAAACTCTCGGGCGACTATTCCAACCGCTCCGCGCTCGAGGTTCTGAAGACTGATCCCAAACCGGAAGGGGCCTGGTACAAGGTCTACTACAATGAACGGGAAGAGGACGAGGAGGAGCCGACGGGATTCACCGAGATGGAGTTTGCGGTAAGCGAGCCCTACAAGGTGCCGGAGAACTCCTATTTCGTGATGGGTGACAGCCGCGACAACAGCCTCGACAGCCGATACTGGGGAGTGGTGCCGCGTGAGAATATCTTTGCGCGGGCCCTCTACGTTCACTGGTCGTTCAATCCACGTGATCCCGAGGCGAACGACGGTGAGAGTTCACTTCCGGCGATCCTGCGCTATGCGAAGTGGGGGCGGATCGGCACGGCGGTCAAGTAGCCGTTCTTCATTGCCGCCCCGTTACGGGCGGGCGGATCTCGACCGGGCTGATCTGGCCGATCAGCCCGAGCAGCAGGATGGTTCCCAGCGGAGCGAGGAGACCGGCCGCGGTGAGAATCGGGGTATAGGAGAACCGGTCCGCGACCCATCCGGTCGTCAGCACAAAGATCATACTGCCAATTCCCGCGCCAACCCCACCCAGTCCAGCCACCGAGGCGACCGCCCGTTCCGGGAAGAGGTCGGAGGGGAGGGTCTGGACATTGTTGATCCAGAACTGAAAGCCAAAGAGGACGACCGCGATCAGCGCGAGGGCGCGGAGCGGATCCGGAGTGCGGGCGGCAAAGATGCCGGCCGGCATGAGCGCCGCGGCGATGATGATGGTCGTGCGGCGCGCGCGGTCGACCGACCAGCCCCGCCTGATCAGATAGCCAGATGTCCAGCCCCCCAGCAGACTCCCGGCGTCGGCGGCGACGTAGGGAACCCACGCAAAAAGACCGATCTTCTTCAGGTCGAAACCGTGCACTTTGTAGAGAAAGAGTGGCAGCCAGGTGATGTAGAGCCACCAGACCGGATCGACGAAGAGGCGGGCGATGAGAATAGCCCAGACCTGACGGTAGCCAAGCAGGGTTCGCCACGGCAAGGGCGCCGCGCCGGCCGGGCGGCCCTCATGTATCAGGCGGTACTCGCTCTCCCCGAGCCAGGGATGACGATCGGGAGCGCGATAGAAGAGGAGCCAGAGTCCGAGCCAGCCGAATCCAAGCATCCCGGTCACAATAAAGGTCATCTGCCAGCCAAGGCGGGACTGCAGGTAGACGATCAGGGGCGGCGCGACTACTGAACCGAGCGCCGCGCCGCTATTGAAGATGGCCATACCGAAGGCCCGTTCGCGAACGGGGAACCATTCGGCGACGGTCTTGGCCGCCCCAGGCCAGTTCCCGGCCTCTCCGAGTCCGAGCAGGAATCTGAAGAGGCTCAGACTGCCCAATCCCCGCGCAAAGGCGTGCATGGTTGCGGCAATCGACCAGACAGTGACCGAGATGGTGAAGCCGAGCCGGGTGCCAATCCGGTCGTACATGCGGCCCGAAAGCCCCTGACTGATCGTATAGGCAAGCAGGAACCAGGTGCCCAGACTGGCGTACTCGAGGTTACTCAGTCCAAGATCGGTCATGATCAGCGGAGCGAGGACCGAGACCGTCAGCCGGTCGATGTAGTTGATCAGGGTCGCCAGAAAGACCAGCCCGATGATCCACCACCGCAGTCCCGGCAGGCGGCGTGGTGATTTGGGTTTTGATTGCCAGGCCATACCGGGCCCTCCATTTCCTGCGTTTGAAGATCGAGACCTGCGCATTTTCACACCAGACCGGGCGAGTTGGAAGGAGATTCTCGCCAGAACAGCCAAACGAAACCGGAATAGGGGCAGAATAGAGGAGTCCTGACCGCTTCGCCAGTCAGCTTCATTTGATATGACCTCCACCTTCGACTTATATAATAGAAGTTGGTCAGAGATTCGTGCTTGGGTCAGCTGGCGCCAACGGTCGCGAAGCGGGCGTCCCGCGCCGAGTCCGGGCTGGCCTCGACGAATGAACGGCATTTCGATTTGGGGAAGGTGCTATGACTGGAAGAGGTAGTTTGGTAATTGGCCTGGTCATCCTGGCCCTCTTGAGCAGCGGCGTTGGCCTGCTGTGGGCGGCAGAATCGAATGAGCGGGCCGGGCGCGAGGAGCTCTACCAGAAGAACAATCTCGGCGTGGCGTTGATGGAGCAGTACAAACACGAGGAGGCCGCCGCAAAGTTCCGGGAGGCGCTGGCCCGGGACGGGTCATTCACGATCGGCCGGATCAACCTCGCGCTGGCGCTCTATTTCATGAATGACGCGAAGAGCGCGGCGACCGAGGCGGCGGCCGCGCTGAAGCTTGCTCCGGAGAGTCCGCAGGCGCTCTATGTGCTTGGGGCGGCCTACAAGAAGGATCGTCTCTACCCGGAGGCGCTGGCCAGCTTCGAGCGACTATTGAAGATCGATCCGGACGATCCATACACCAACATTCAGGTTGGGCAGATCCACTCGGCTTCGCAGCAATATCCCCTCGCCGCCGACTACTTCCGGCGCGCCCTGGTGGCGGAGCCGTACAATGCCACGGCGGCCTACAGTCTGGCGCAAGCCCTCATCCGCAGCGGAAAGATGGCGGAGGGGCAGCAGATGCTGGCCCGCTTCCAGCAGTTGAAGGGAACGGGCTATGCGACGACTCTCGGGCTGACCTATGGCGAGCAGGGAAAGTATGGCGAGGGGGTGGTCTCGACCGGGATCGAACCGGACCTGATCGAGACGGCCGGACGGGTCATCACCTACCGGATCGCCGCCGAGGGAGCGGCGATCGACTCGGCGGGTCCAGCGATCGAGAAGGTGAGCGGGCGAAAGATCGGGCGCGGCGAGTTTGGAGAGGCGCTGCGGCGGGAACTGGTCATCCCGTTCAGCACCGGGCAGACCGTGGCGGACCTGGATGGCGACCGGCAGCCGGACCTGGTTCTGAATGGGGTCGATGGCAACGGTCGCCCCTTCCTGCGCCTGCGGCGCAACAGTCAGGGCCGACTGAGCGACTTGCCGGAGAATGGCGGACTCAGCGCCAGCCATTACCTGAGCGGTACGGTGGCGGGCGATCTCGACAACGATGGAAAGGTCGACCTGGCCCTCTTCGGATACCAGCATCTCTCGATCTGGCGCAACGCCGGTGAAGGGCGCTGGACCAACATCACGGCCAAGGCCGGGCTGCCGGAGAGCTATCGGGATTGGGCGCTGACTGCCGCCTGGGTCGACGTCGATCACGATGGCGATCTCGACCTCGTCGTTGGCAACTTCGCCAACCTCGACAAGTTCCCGCCTGGTGAGACGGCCACCTTCCCCGACGATTTCGAGGGTGGCGGGCGTCGACTCTTCCGCAACAACGGCAATGCCACCTTCACCGACATTACGCAGCCGGCAGGACTTCAGGGCGGGGTGGCGGAAGGCCTGACGAAGACGACGGCAATCATCGGCACGGACTACAACAACCAGCGCGACATCGACCTGCTCTTCGTCAACTACGGGGCGCCCGTCCAACTCTTCAGCAACCAGCGGGATGGCTCATTTCGTGAAGAGGCGCGGCGGGCCGGCCTCAACTTCAGTGGCCGCGCATTTGGCGTCGCCGCCGGGGACCTGAACAAGGACAACTTCATCGATCTCTACTTCCCCACGCGGGAGGACGGCGATCAGCTCTATCTGAGCAACGGGCGCGGCGGCTTCACTCTCAGCCAGCCGAGCGGGACGGGTCGAAGCACGGCCGCGCTGATGGCCGATTACGACCTGGATGGGCTGCTCGACGTGATCACGCTTGGCGGCGAGGGGCTTCGGCTGCGGCGTGGCCTGGGCCGGCAACTTGCGGCAGGAGTCGACCCGGGGCTGCCGATCCGCCCCCGCCCGGGGCGGACGTTCGGCCTCGGCGACCTGAATGGTGATGGCGGAGTCGAGCTGATCTGCCAGACCGAGGAGAGCCAGCAGGTGGTGCTGCAATCGGCCGGATTCGGTCCCCACTTCGCCAATCTGCTCGTCAGCGGCCGGACCAGCAATCGCAGCGCCCTTGGGGCAAAGGTTGAGCTGCGCAGCGGCAGTCTGCGGCAGAAGCTGGAGATCTATGCGGCCTCACCGGCCCCGGCCGCCGCCGGCGCGATCTTTGGACTCGGACCACGAACGAAGGTCGACGCCGTCCAGATCTTCTGGCCAGCCGGCATCCTCCAGTCCGAGCTGTCTGTCGCCGTCGCCAGCCCCGAGCAGCGTGAAAACCCGATCGAGGAGCTCGATCGGAAGGGGACCTCCTGTCCGATTCTCTATGCCTGGAACGGGAGCGAGTACCGCTTCGTGACCGACTTTCTGGGCGGGTCCGCCTTCGGCGCGCTCGTCGCGCCGGGCCGCTACAACACTCCTGACACCGATGAGTACATTCGCCTCACCGATCAACAGTTGCGAGAGAAGGATGGACGCCTCTCGCTCCGCCTCAACAACCAGCTCGAGGAGGTGATCTTCTTCGATGCGGTGAAGCTGCTGGCGGTCGATCATCCGGCCGAGGTTGAGGTCTACCCCAACGAACGACTCCTCCCGGGTCCGCCCTTCCCCGAGTTTAAGCTCTACACGAGCGGCAACGCGCGCGCGCCGGTCAGTGCGCGCGATGATCGCGGCAACGACATTCTGCCGCTCATCTCCGCAATCGACCGGCGTTATCCGGAGGAGTTCGAGAAGCTGCCCTTCAAAGGCTATGCCCGTGAACACGCCATCGAACTCGATCTCGGTAATCTGCGTCAGGCCTCCAAAGTTTTGCTGCTGCTGAACGCCTGGATCGACTATGCCGATTCGACCTCGAACTTTGCGGCGGCGCAGGCCGGGGAGCGGCTAATCACCCCCTACCTGCAGGTTCGCAACCGGCGCGGTGAATGGCAGACCGTGATTCCGCAGATGGGCTTTCCCGCCGGCCTCCCAAAGACGATGACCGTCGATCTGACCGGCAAGTTTCTCAGTGATGACTGGCGCGTCCGCATCGTCACCGGGATGCGCATCTACTGGGATCAGATCCTGGTCGATACTTCGGCCAGTCAGCCGGGGCTGCGGATAACGACGATTGCGGCCAGCGCCGCCGAGCTGCGCTGGCGCGGCTTCCCGCGCGAATACTCGCCAGATGGAGGACGGCCGCGCATCTATGATTACCGCATCATCGACCAGCAAGCGCCCTGGAAGACCCACCTCGGCAACTATACCCGCTACGGCGATGTGCGGGAGCTTCTCGGAAGCCCCGACGATCGTTACGTCATCACCCGGAATGGCGACGAACTGCAGGTCGACTTTGAGGCCCGCCAGCTCCCGCCGCTCAAGCCGGGATGGCGCCGGACCTGGCTGCTCTATGCTGATGGGTTTGGCAAGGATATGGACATCCACTCCGCCGCGCCGGAGACGATTGGCGCGCTCCCTTACCACGGGATGAAGTCCGTCCCCGGCCGGCCCGCGCCGGATTCTGGTAATCCGAATTGGTCTGGCTACCCGCTGACAAAGAGGAATCTCGACTACCTTGAAAAATACAACACCCGGACGGTGACGCCGCTGCTCGGACGGGGCAGATAGAATCAAAAAGGGCAGGCCCGCCCCGCGTGGGGTGAGCCTGCCCGGTCACTTCCGACTGTCCGGACTTCAGACGGCCAGCACTTCGCCAGCAGCGCGGAGCCCGGAGAGATAGGCGCCGTGGGCCGTGCCGAAATAGTTCTGCTCCGAGGCCTCTCCGGCAAAGAAGAGGCGATTGTTGACCGACCGGGCCAGCTCGACGCGCATGAGCGGAACCGATCCGACGGCATTGAAGGAGTAGGAACCCCGCGCGTAGGGGTCGCTCGCCCAGCGGGTGATCTGGTAGTCGACCGGGTTGGGAATGTTCTCTCCGAACATAGTCCGCAGGGTGGTCATGGCCGACGCGACGATCTCGGTATCGGGAAGGGCCTCGATCTGCTTTCCATAGTCAGCCGCGTTGAAGCCGATGAGGACCGGCTGGTTCATGGCGCGACGGAAGCTGACCCACTCCGCCCACTGGCCATGATTCTCCGGAATGTAGTCGATCCAATCGAGATCGATCGGCCAGAAGGTGGTTGGAAACCGCAGGTAGCACTTGTTGAGAACCCCCATCCCGAGCTTGTCGATCGCATTCTGCTTGATGGCGGGAAGCGCCGGAGTAAAAGCGACGCTCTTCGCCTGCAGAACGCCGAGCGGAATGGTGACGATGACCTGGTCAGCCGTGAACTCGCCGCGCTCGGTGATGACGCGCACGGCAGGCTGGCTCCAGTCGATCTGTTTGACGATCTGGTTGAGCTCGATGGTGAGCCCCTTTGCCATAAAATCGGTCAGGGTGGCAAAGCCCTTCTCGAGCAGCACGTCGTTGCCAGAGAACTCCTCGTCGCTATCGTACCAATTGGTGGAGAGACTCGAAGCGCTTCCGGAATAGTCGTGCTCGATCTCCACATTGAGAAAGAAGTTGATGAACCGGCTCGCATCGGGCACCGCGCGGAGCTGGGTGATCATCGTGTCGGCGATCTGTCTGAGCGAGGTGTCGGGATAGCGGTCCTGGGCGCGATCGATTGCCCGGTAGAGCTGATTGCCGTAGTTGCGCAGACTGGCCTCTTCCATCCGCGTGATGACCCGACCAGAGGTGTTGTAGGTGCGGGCACGATTGTAACTGGTCGCAATCTGACGGGATTGCGCCTGCTCGGCAATGCGGGTCAATGGATTTCCGCGCACGCCGTGTATCCAGCTCGCGCCGAAATCGACGGGCACGTCGGGCCATTTATTGCTGGTCCAGACCCGCCCCCCGATCCGGTCACGCGCCTCGAGAACAAGCACGTTGTAGCCACGCCCCTTGAGCGTCTGGGCCGCGGTCAGACCAGCCATCCCTGCGCCAATCACCAAAATCCGCTTCCCTGCCGACTGGGCCTGGGCGGTACTCCCGGCAGCAGTCAGACCAGCCACCAACGCTCCCGACAATTCCAGAAAACTCCTGCGGTCCATTTCGCTCCTTGTCTGTCTTCAGATATTGATCACGTCAGAAAAGTATGTATGCCGGTTTTGCCAGTAATGATCGGGGCGGATGAGCGCGGCGACTCGACCAGGCTCCTCTCCCGAGACATCTTTGTGGCGCACGACGGCCCGAGCACTCGCGACGCCAGTATAGCAGTCCTGAATGGAATAGACAGAAAATCCCTCAGATTTGCGGCTTATTTCAGATTAATCATCGGCTAACCGGCACTCTGCCAAACGGAAGCTCGACCTCGAGCGATGCCGGTCAACCTGGATCGGCGCCCATCGAGACGGCGGGAGCCGGCGCCGGCGCGCTAGCCGAGCAATTCCAGAACCTCGCCAACCAGGTAGAGCGAGCCGGCCACGACGATCAGGCCGGTGCGGGGAGTCATCTGCGCCGCCAGTTCGAGAGCGGCCGCAATATCCGGCGCCCGTTCGACATTCGCGGCAGTAGAGATCTCTGCCGGATCGAGAGCCCGCGGATTGTCGATGCCGGTCAGAACAATCGTCTTGAAGATTGGAAAGATCTGGCTGGTCATCTCTGCCACATCCTTGTCACGCATGGCGCCAAAGATCAGCGTCAGCGGCCGATCGGCGCAGTAGTCGACCAGAAAGTCGCGGAGAACAGCGGCTCCGGCCTGATTGTGGGCACCGTCGATGATCAGAGGTCGCCCGGCGGGACCTGACCGGAGATCGAGTCTTCCAGGCCAGAAGGTCTGCTCGAGCCCGGTGGTGATGGCGTCTGTGCCAACCGCCCAGCCCTGGGAGACGAGCGTCTCGATTACCGCGACCGCGGTCGCGGCGTTGACCCGCTGGTGATCGCCACGAAGACTCAGACATGCGTCGAAGCTGCCCAGTGCGCTCTGAAACTCGACCCACT
Source organism: Acidobacteriota bacterium (assembly GCA_041160645.1). Taxonomy (GTDB): domain Bacteria; phylum Acidobacteriota; class Blastocatellia; order RBC074; family RBC074; genus CAIOZW01. Next base: position 3,643 of record JBEAVZ010000004.1, on the reverse strand, counting down.
GGCGCAGGTCGACAGTGCGCCTGACCAGTTCCGCCGTCACGTGCCCCTCGACGACCGGAGCGTCACACTCCGCGGCCCGGGCCAAGATGACCGCGCGGGCCGGCGGCTCCTGCGGGGCGACGACGACCGGGATCCCCGCTTTGATGATGCCCGCCTTCTCACCGGCAATCGCGGCGATCGTCTCGCCCAAATACTGCTGGTGATCAAGACCGACCGGCGTGATTGCCGTCACCACTGGTCGACAGATATTGGTCGCGTCGAGACGCCCCCCCATCCCCACCTCCAGGACGGCCAGGTCGACTCGCTGCTCGGCGTACCAGAGGTAGCCAATCGCCGTCACCTGCTCAAAGAAGGTCGGGGGAGCGGGCAACTGCCCCTGCTCGACCAGCCGCTCCCCAGCCATCCGCACCTGGGTCGCGAGACGGGCAAACTGATCCTGGGGAATGGGCTCTCCATCGACCCGCATGCGCTCAGTAATCGAGAGCAGGTGGGGCGAGGTGTAGAGGCCGGTTCGGTACCCCGCCGCCCGGAGAATGGCTTCGGTCATGGCGGCCGTCGAACCCTTGCCGTTCGTTCCGGCAATGTGAATCGCCGGGAATGCCTCGTGCGGACTGCCCAGCTCGCGGGAGAGGAGACGGATCGTCTCCAGACCGAGCTTCATCGCCAGCACCTCATGACCAAGACCGTAGAGATATTCGACCGATTCAGAAAATTCCATGTTCAGACAGCGCGAAGTTCATTAACTCTGAGTGTCGGGCCGGCACTGGCCCACTCAAAATTAATGAACTTCGTGATTGGCAGACAACAACTAATCGAACTTGTAGGCCTTCTTCGCCAGCCGGTAAGCGGTGTCGTGGATCATCTCCTCGGCATCCTCCATGTCGATGATTCCACGGACAACCAGACTGGCGATCCAATCGGCGTCAGCCCGCCGCGCCAGATCGTGGCGCGCGGGAATCGACGGGAAGGCCCGCGTGTCATCGTTGAATCCGGTGGTATTGTAGAGGCCAGCCGTCTCCATGGCCTGATCGCGATAACGGCGCATACCGTTGAGACTGTCGTGGAACCACCACGCCGGACCAAGCTTGACCGCCGGGTAGTGGCCGGCGAGCGGCGCCAGCTCGCGCGAGTAGGTCGTCTCGTCAAGAGTGAAGAGGATCAGTGTCAGACGGGGATCATTGCCATACTTGTTGAGCAGTGGGCGGAGCCCGCGGGTGAAATCGACCCCCACCGGAATGTCGCAACCCTTGTCATAACCGAAACGATCAAAAATAACCGCATTGTGGTTACGATATGAACCGGGATGGAACTGCATGACCAGGCCATCCTCGATGCTCATGCGGGCGTTCTCCATGAGCAGGTGGCCGGTAAACCGGGCCGCTTCGCTCTCCGTAGCCGTCCCGCGCAGCGCCCGCTCAAAGATCGTCTCCGCCTCGGGCTCGGAGAGTTCGACCGTCAGCGGGGTCAGCGCCGCGTGGTCGGTCGCCGTCGCGCCCATCTGCCTGAAGAATGCCCGCCGTTCCTCGAGGGCCCGAATCAGATGGTAGTAGCTGCTGATCTCATAACCGCAGACCTCGCCCAGCTCGATCAGGTTCTGCTTCCAGTCGGGTCGGTCGATATTGACCACGCCATCCGGACGGAAGGTCGGGACGATTCGACCGCCCCAGCCCGACGCGCGGATGGCCTGGTGATGCTCGAGCCGATCGGCTGCCGCGTCGGTCGTCGCCAGGACTTCGATCCGGAACCGCTCAAAGAGGCGGCGCGGCCGGAACTCCGGCAGCTTGAGGCAGGACTCGATCTGATCGTAGATCGCCTGTGCATTGCGGCTGTTCAGCTTCTCCTGCACGCCAAAGACATCGTGCAGCTCGTGCGCCAGCCACATCCCGGTCGGCGTGCCGCGGAAGAGATAGAAATGGTCGGCGAAGATCTGCCAGATCTTCCGGTGATCGGTCTCGACCGGCGTCCCATCCAACCGCGGAATCCCGAGCGACTCGAGCGGAATGCCCTGCGAATAGAGCATGCGGAAGATGTAATGGTCCGGGATCAGCAACAGATCGGCCGGGGAACCAAACTGGTAGTCGGGGTCCGCAAACATCCGCGGATCGACGTGGCCATGCGGACAGACCAGCGGGGCAGTGGCGACGAGCGAGTAGAGACGACTGGCTATCTCAAACTGCCGCGGTTCGGAATCGAAGTAGCGATCCGCGGATAAGACCATCTGTTCAGTCATAGGTAACTCTCCGAATTAGAATTTGACAAGATCATTGATCCGGATCGGACGCCCTTTTTCAATGCTTCGGTAGGCGGCGACCCCCGTCAGCAGCGACATCGCCCCCGCCCGCGAACCAGCGCGCTGACGCAGCGGATCGGGAACTCCCGGCTTGAAGATCATATCCTTCAATTTGGGATCGGCCCCGTTGTGATCGGCCTCGGTCACCTTCAGTTCGACCAGCTCCGACTTGCCGAAGTTGAGCGAGAGCCGGAACTCGGCGTTGGCATTGACCGCCCACGGCTGGCGGTCATAGGTCCGCACATCGAGCCGGCCATGCAGTCCGTTGAAGGACATTGAATATCCTTCGTAGGGCATGAAGGCGTTGAGCGAGTAGCTCATGATCGAGTTGTTGGCATACCTGATATTGGCAGTCATGGTATCCCAGATATCGATCTCTTCGCGGAAGAGGCAGGCATCACGCAGGTAGCCGTCCTCCGACTCGCAATCGACATAGAGCTTCATCGCCGCGGGGCTCTTGGTGATATCCCAGTAGAATTTGCAATCGGCCTTATGGGGGCAGGTGCGGCAATTGACGCCGCGCTTCTGGCCATTGCGCCCATAGTGGCGCAGATCACCATAGGCGTTGACCTCGACCGGCTCGGTGTCCATGATCCAGTTGATGAGATCGAAATGGTGGGTCGCTTTATGGACCCAGAGCGAGCCCGAGTTTTCGCGGCGGGCGTGCCAGCGGCGGAAGTAGTCGGCGCCGTGGCGGACATCGAGATACCAGTGAAAGTCGACCGAGGTGATCGGGCCGAGCACGCCCGACTGGACATACTCGCGCGTCTTCTCGGCAATGGCCGAGTAACGCGCGTTGAATCCGACGATGATCGGACGGCCATACTTCTTTTCGGCATCAAGAACGCGCTGGCATTTGAACTCGTCGGTGGTCATCGGCTTTTCGGTAATGACTTCACACCCGAGTTCAAGGGCGCGGATAATGTACTGATCGTGCGCTGAGTCGCGTGTCGTGACAATGATGGTATCTGGTCTGGTCTCGCGGACCATCCGGTCAAAATCGGTGAAGGTTGGACAGTCGACGCCCATCAGTCCTTTGGCAACCTCGACCCGCTTGCGATTGCTGTCGCAGAGACCGACAAACTGGACGTGGTCCTGGTAGGGCTTGACGACGCCAGTTCCCCACATCGAGCTTCCGCGACTGCCTGTCCCGACCATCGCCAGACGCTTTCGCGCCGTGCCGGCCCGGAACGTCTCACCGCCGATCACTCCGCTTGCTGCGGCAACCCCGGCGCTCGCGCGCGCCGTCTGGTCGAGAAATTCCCGTCTTGTCAGATGATCTGTTTTCATCACGCTGGTCTCCCTTTTGTAGCGATGATTTTCGTTGCCGCCGGTTGGCCGCGCTCCGGCCCA